>CAZJKO010000013.1:0-23130 GCA_964546995.1 uncultured Muribaculaceae bacterium
AGTCAAGATAATTATGAAAAAATGGTTAATTACTTTTTAGAGGATAATGAATAATAAATGACATTATGACATTAAACTTTGCTAGGGATGTAGTAAAAACTAATGTCATAATGAGGATATGATAATATGGGAGAACTAAAAAATAGAAAAAAGAAATAAAAGTGTAGAAAAAGATAAGGCATGGGAAACAAGTTGAACAAGAAAAATTTGGGAAAGAAAAATTAGTGGTGAAAGAGAATGAGTACAGTATTATATAAACATAATGCATATGCGTATAACCAAATAGAAGAAAGATTAAAGAAAAGTAATAGAAAGATGTGAAAAGTATGATAATAAAAAAAGGTCAAAAATTAAAACAATGTGATTTTAAAAATGAAAAAGAATTACAAACATATTTTGAAAAAAATTTAAAAACAATTTTAAATTATGACTTTATTGAAACGGAATTTACAGTAGGAAACTTTAGAATTGATTCGTTAGCATTTGATCAAGAAACGAAATCATTTAAAATTATCGAATATAAAAATGTAAAAAACCATAGTTTGGTAGATCAAGGATATACTTATTTAAAATTATTACTAGAAAGAAAAGCAGATTTTGTTTTAAAGTATAATGAGAAAATGAATGCTAATATAAAATTAATAGATATCGATTGGAGTCAATCTAGAATTATTTTTGTTTCTCCAGTTTACACAACGTATCAGTTAAATGCAACAGATTTTAAAAACATTCCTATCGAGTTAATGAAAGTGACAAGATATGAAGAAGATATTGTAGAAATTGAATGGATAAAGAAAACGAGTAATATAAAAATAGAAGATTTAGAAACGATGATAGAACCTCAAGAAGTACGAAAAGAAATCAAAGTTTATACGGAAGAAGATCATTTAATGAACATTCCGGATTCGACAAGACAACTCTATGAAACACTAAAAGAAAGAATCTTAGAATTAGATGATATCGATATCGATGTAAAAAAAGTATATATTGCTTTTAAAGGAAAAACGAATATATGTGATGTCGAGATATTTAAAAATAAATTAAAAATAGAAATCAATGTCAAAAAAGGAATGCTATATGATCCACTAAATATTGCCAAAGATATAACCCAGGTTGGGCACTGGGGTAATGGTGACTATCGAATAGAAATAGACAAAGAAGAAGAAATCGATAATGTAATTCCTTTAATTAAACAATCACTAAAAATAAACAAAAAATAGTGTCTGATTAGAACACTATTTTCTCAACTGATAAAAATTACATTTCTTGCACAAGGGATGTATTTTTTTGTTATCTAAAAAGCCTTGTTTCAATTTTCTAAAAAGATCACTATCGATAATTTCGTTTAAACTTTGTTGATAAATATTTCCGAGGGGAATAGAACCTTGACTATCTAAACAACAAGGAATAACGGTTCCATCTACTAAAATGCCAATGTGATCTCTCGTCCCACGACAACTCCCCATTTCTTGATAAAAAGAATTGTCGTAGCTAGGCCAAATAAATTCTTCTTCCACACCATAGTAAATGTTTGGGGCAAGTCTAACATTCTTTTTATCGCCAATAGTAACGTGATATTGACGCTCCAAATAGGATAGAATGAAATCTTTATCTTTACAATTTGTCCACATACGATAATAAATGATCGTACCACAGGAAGAAAGAATAGTAGCACTTTCGATAATGTCTTTCATGTATTGATCGAGTGATTTTCCATTTTTTAAATCGAAACTGTGTAATGACAAATTGAGTTGCCGTATATTTTTATTCCCTTTAATTTTTTCAATAAGGTAACCATTGCTAGTAATGTTAACAAAAAATCTTTGACTAGCAAGATCGATCATTTCATTGATGTTAGGATGAAAAAGAGGTTCTCCCATCACATGAAAATAAAGATAGTTAGTATAAGAATCCAATCGATCTAATAAGATACGAAACTGTTCTATTGATAAAAAGGCCTTTTTCCGTTTATTTTGAATACAAAAAGAACAATTTAAATTACAAGCATTCGTAATCTCAACATATATTTTTTTAAACATAATAACACCTACCACCATTATATCATGGAAAAGAAATTCTTGAATTAATAAATAGTGAAAAGAAAATAGAAAAATAAATAAAAGTATTGTATAATAAAAGTAAATTAGATATCTAAAAATTAAGGTATCTTTTTCATTGAAAGGAAGAAAAAATGTCAAAGTATAAATGTCAATTATGTGGTCATATTTATGATGAAGCAAAAGAAAAAGTAAAATTTGAAGAATTGCCAGATGATTGGAAATGCCCGATGTGTGGTGCACCCAAAAGTTTATTTCAAAAATTAGAAGAAAAAGAGGCTCAACCGGAAGAAGAAAGTAGAATAGAAAAAGCATCTCCCAACAAATTAGAAAACTATTTAAAAGAGTATACAAGAGAAAAGGATGAAATAGAAAAGAGTATGAACGATATTCATACGATGGCGATAACAGGAAAAAGCATCATTTCGGCAATGGGAACAACTCTACCAGTCGTTAGTTGGAATGATATTTTATTGCTTGGTGGACAGCTAAATAAAATGCCCCTTTTTGATCATGAAGAAGTAAGTTTAAAGACCGTAATTGGAAAACATGCAAAACAGCCAATGGTATTAGAATCTCCTGTTTTTGTTTCTCATATGTCTTTTGGAGCATTATCGAAAGAAGCAAAACAAGCGTTAGCGATGGGAACAAAAAAAGTAAAAACAGCAATTTGTAGTGGTGAAGGTGGAATTTTAGAGGAAGAATGGGAAAACGCTTATAAATATATTTTCGAATACGTACCAAATAAATACAGTGTAACGGAAGAAAATCTAAGAAAAGTAAGTGCAATTGAAATCAAAATAGGACAAGGAACCAAACCAGGTATGGGAGGACATTTACCTGGAGAAAAAGTAACAGAAGAAATTGCGAAAATTAGAGGAAAAGAACCATTTAAAGATATCATTAGTCCATCTAAATTTGAAGAAATAAAAACTAAAGAAGACCTAAAAAAATTAGTAGAAGAGTTAAGAATTAAATCAGAAGGGCGACCAATCGGAATAAAAATTGCTGCAGGACACATCGAAGAAGATCTAGAGTTTGCTTGTTTTGCTAAGCCAGACTTTATTACGATCGATGGGCGTGGTGGAGCGACAGGAGCCAGCCCTAAAATAGTGAAGGATGCGACGACTGTACCGACGATCTATGCGCTATATCGGGCAAGAAAATATTTAGATGAACATCATGAAGATGTTGATTTGATTATTACAGGTGGTTTGAGAACATCATCAGACTTTGCGAAGGCAATTGCGATGGGCGCAGATGGTATTGCAATTGCAACGGCAGCAATGATGGCTATTGCGTGTCAACAATATCGAATCTGCAATAGTGGAATGTGTCCAGTCGGCGTAGGAACTCAAGATAGCAATTTAAGAAAAAGATTGCACATAGAAGAAAGTGCCAAGCGCTTAGAAAATTATCTTACGGTTGTAAATGAAGAATTAAAAACATTTGCACGAATAACGGGAAATAATGATATTCACCAATTAAGTAACTATGATATAGTAACAACCAACCGAGAAATTAGTGAAAATACCAATATTAAACATGCGTAAATGAAAAAAGTAAATTGTGTTCTTGTGATCATAATTTACTTTTTCTTTTTCCAAAAGTGAACAAAAATAAATTCCCTGATATAATAAATATTGAAGCATAAAAAAAGGAGGACAAATCAAATGAAAGTACTTAGTATAAAAGAACCATATGCAACACTAATTATGACGAAAGACAAACAAATCGAAACGAGAAGTTTTAAAACGAATTATCGAGGTGAGTTGTATATTCATGCAAGTGGAAAAACATTGAGCAAAGAAGCATGGAATAATCATGACCTAAAAAAATGGATGGAGAATCGTACCTTTAATTTCGGTTATATCATTTGCAAAGCCACTTTAAAGGATTGTATCTATATGGATGAAGACTTTATTGAACAAATAAAAAAGAATCCTAAAGAATATCAATTAGGATTATACGAAGTGGGAAGGTATGCTTGGATTTTAGAAAACATAGAACCGATCCCCAAAATTCCCGCCAAAGGAAGACTAAATATTTGGAATTATAACGAAAACATAGTATAAAACATTTTCTTTACATAAAGAGTCAAATCAGATAAAGAAATACGGAGTTCTCCTCTAAAATACTTAATAATCAGATTGACAGTTCCATCGGTAAAAAAGAAAATACTTAATTGAAGATCAGAATTGATGGTCGCTGGAAATAAAGAGGATAGAGCATTGTAGAGTTTTTTATTCAAACGATTCATGAATAAAATAGGTGTATCTGATGAGAGAAGTTTCTGATAGATTTCACTATTTTCTTCGACAAATCGAAAAATATGATCAAAAAAATGATCCATATCTTCTTTAGAATGAATGGGTTCATCACTAAAAATAGCTTCTAAAATTTCATTTTCAAAATCTTGGGCAACATCGTAGATATTATCGTAGTGAGAATAAAAAGCCCCACGTGTAATATTTGCTCTAGCGACAAGTTCCGTCACGGTAATATGGCAAATTTCTTTTTTTTCTTCCATTAATTCTGCAAAAGTGTTACGAATTAGATTCACTGTTTTCTTACTAGATGCATTAGTTCCTTTTAATTTCATCATTCACCTCACTAATGAAGTATTATAACACAAAATTTTAAACAATGTTTAAAGTTTAAACAAAATAAATTGTTTTGTAAAAATTTAAACAGTGTGTTTGAATTTGTTATTAAACAATAAACGAAAACGTCATAGAATGATATAGATTCGCTTTGAAAGGAGAGTTCATAAATGAAAAAAATAATCAACAATATTGTGGACAAAAGATACTTGTTTGTCGCACTCTTTTTTATACTAGCGATGATTTCTATCGTAGTACAAAACAAAGTAACGATTAACTATGATATCACCAAATATTTACCAAATACTTCTGAAATGAAAAAGGGTCTTTCCATCATGGAAGAAGAATTCAAAAATGATGATGGAATATTGAATATTATGTTCAAAGGATTAAAAGAGGACGAAAAAGAAACCATAAAAAAAGAATTACAAAATTTTGATCATGTAAACAAAGTAGAATATAGGGAAGAGTCCTCAAATCAAAAAGAATACACACTATATACCGTAAGTGTTGATGGAAAGGATAAAAAAGTAGGGGATCAAGTATATCAAAAAATCATGGATCAGTATGAAAATTACCATGTAAGTACAAGTGGAAACATTGCCGAACGAAACAAAGCAGTACTGCCAATGTATGTGGTCGTAATAGCAGTATTATCTGCATTAGTAATATTGATCATAATGAGTAGTTCCTATGTAGAACCATTTCTATTCTTATTTAGTATTTTAATTGCTGTTGCGCTAAATAAAGGAACCAACCTCTTTTTAGGAGAGGTGTCGAACATCACGGATTCGATATCTGCCATACTTCAAATGGCTTTATCTATGGATTATTCTATTATGTTAATGAATCGATATAATCAAGAAAAACAAGTAGAAAAAGATAACAAGCAAGCAATGAAAAAAGCTTTACATCATTCATTTAAATCGATTTCTAGTAGTTCTCTTACGACCATTGTTGGACTACTTGCTCTCGTGTTTATGAGTTTTACGATTGGAAAGGATTTAGGTATTGTTCTAGCCAAAGGTGTACTATTTAGTCTTGTTAGTATTTTCTTTGTTTTACCAGGTCTAATTTTGATTTTCGATCGTTGGATTGAAAAAACCAAAAAGAAAAGCATATCCCCTAAATTAGATAAAGTAGCCCACATGAGTTTTCGATGTCGCTATGTGGCACTTGGATTATTCGTAGTTGCCTTTATCGTAAGCTTTCTTTTAAAAGGAAACTTATCGATTCTTTACACGGATTCTAGTGAAGATGAAATAAAAAATCACTTTAAAGAAAACAATCAAATCGCAATTCTCTATAAAAACAAAGAAGAAGAAAAAATCAAAGACTACTGTAAGAATTTAAAGAAAGAAAGTAACAAAATAAGTGACGTATTGTGTTATAGCAATACCATCAATGAACCATTAACGTACGATCACGTTAATCAAAAAATAAAAGAATTAGGCGTTGATGATTTTGAAATCGAAGAATATTTATTAAAAATCATTTACTTTAACTATTTTAATAACGAAGTAAAAAGCAAAATGTCCATAAACGAATTGGTAAATATTGTCCAAAATGATTTATATGAAAAAAGCGATGTAGAAATCGATGACAATATCAAAAAAAGTATGGAAAAACTAAGTAACTTTTCTAGCAAAGAAAATCTAGAGAAAACTCGAACAAAAGAAGAATTAGCAAGACTTTTAGGCATAAACGATGATACGATGAATAATTTGTTCATTTACTATTTTTCACTGTATCAAAACAATAGAATGACGTTAAACGAATTTATTACGTTTATGACGGAAAAGGTATTCGTCAACAACGAGTATGCACAAAGTGTGGATGAAAAGACGAAAGAAAGCATCACGTTGTTAAATCATTTACTGAAAGAGAATAGAATAAATACCAAAATGACGAAAGAATCGCTTCGTGATTTATTAACGATTGACCAAGAAAAATTAGATTACTTATGGCTTTATTATCTAAATAAAAGCGAAATAGTAGAAACATTAAGTATCCATGAATGGACGAATTTTGTATTAACAAACATAGTAACGAATCCTCTTTATCAAAACAATTTCGATGAAAAAACGATAGAACAAATAAAAATAGCAAATCAGTTTTCGAATAGAGAATGGATCGAAACACAAAAAAACAGCCAAGAATTATCTGCTATAACCAAAATAGAAGAAGATACGATAAAGCAAATACTATTTCTGAAATATAGTGAGATAGATAACCAAAATAAAATGACCGTCAAAGATTGGGTCGATGGCATGATGGAGTTGAAAGCGAATACCAATTATTTAGAACATGTAGATACCACTATTTTAAAAAACATACCGCCAGAACTAATGGCAAGTGATCAAACTTATGATGCAACTTCTTTAGCACAAATCCTAAATACCGAAAGAAGTCTAATGTATAAAACGTATGCCTTAATCGATTTATATTATGACAATACGGATGCATGGACGATGACACCTTACGAACTATTCGTAACTATGATGAATAATGATGAAATAAAAAACAAGTTAGAACAAGATACCAAAACACAACTAATGTTACTAATCGAAATGATGGATAGTACTAAAAAAAATAAAAGATATTCGTATCAAGAAATGAAAATAATGTTAAACATGCCTGTTGACAAAATGAAATTAACATATGCACTATACATATCGGCGACAGATAAACTAAAATTGACACCAAAAGAATTAATAAACTTTTTACTAGAAAATCAAAATGACGAAATGCTAAAACCCTATATCGATAATAATTTTGTCTTATCCCTAACGAAATTGAATCATGTAATAAATAAAGTAGAAGAAAATCAAAAGTACGATAGTTTATCATTATCGAACTTATTAGGAATAGAAAAGGAAAAACTAGATTTCGTATATAGCCTTTATTTTTCAGATCATGAAAATCAAACCATGTCTTTGTATTGTCTTATTGACTTTATAAATAAAGATGTTTTAACGAGTGATAGGTATGCTCAAACAATCGATTTAGCGAGCCAAGAAAAACTAAGAGTATTAAACAGTCTGATGCTTTCTGTGATGAATGATACAAAGCATTCAAAAGAAGAAATGTATCATTTGCTATCTAAATTAGAAAATTCTGTTTCGAAAGAAAAGATAGAACTCATTTACATTTATAATGGAAGTAAAAAAGAATTAGACAAAAGTCAAAAATTGACAATAGAAGGGTTAGTCACTTATGTAAATGATGATCTTCTAAAAGATGAACGCTTTTTAGAATGGATCGATCCCGAAAAACAAACCAAAATAACCGAAGCGAAGAATGTGATTGACGAAGCCAAAAAACAATTAGTTGGGACCAATTATTCACGTATCATCATCAATTCCACGTTGGATTTAGAAAGCGATGAAACAATAAATACCATAAAGAAATTAAAACAGGACTTAAAAAAAGAAGAAATTGATGCCTATGTTGTAGGAGATTCACTGCTCGCTGTGGAAATGAGTGAAACGTTTGATGGCGAACTAAACTTCATTACCGTTCTTACGATGTTAGCAATTTTCTTGGTAGTGGCCATTTCCTTTAAATCGTTAATCATTCCATTCATATTAGTGATGATTATTCAGTGTTCCATTTATATGACGATGGGAATCTTGTCGTTTGCCAATGAAGGGGTTTACTTTATCGCACTTCTAATCGTTCAAAGTATCTTGATGGGGGCAACGATCGATTATGCCATTGTTTATACATCGTATTACATCGAAAGTAGAAAGACCTATGGAATAAAAGAATCCATTCGAAATGCCTATAATAAATCGATTCACACCATTTTAACCTCTTCATCCATTTTGATTATCGTAACGTTGATCGTCGCTCTTTTCTCATCCCAGATTGCATCAAAAATATGCAAAACCTTATCAGAAGGAACCATTTGTTCCACTGTTTTAATTCTATTGCTATTGCCGGGTATAGTAAGTGTCTTCGATCGATGGATAATAAAGAAAAACCAAAAGATGTAAGTAGTTGCGACTTATATCTTTTTCTATAAAAGAAAAACAAACAGTGTTATAATAAAGAAAATGAAAATGAGGAACATAGTATGAAAAAAATGAGAACAATAAGGCGTATGTTAGCTAGTAATTTTAAGACGATGGTAGGATTTGAACTCTTCTATAAATTAAGTTCTTTTATCCTCTTTACCCCATTATGTCTAAATTTATTTAAGGAAATTATGAGAATAAATGGTTATACCTATTTAACTCTCGAAAATATTGGCTCTTTTATTTTTAGACCATTAACATTATTCATGCTCATGATCTTGATTATATTGATGACAATTTATACTATGTTCGATATCACGACAATCATTGTTATTTTAGATCGTTCTTATCACAAAAAGAAAATAACGATCAAAGAAGCGATAAAAACATCTCTTCACCAATGTCTCAAAATTTTTCGCCTTACGAACATTTCATTATCGTTTCTTGTCCTATTTCTAATTCCCTTTTTAAATATAGGAGTAGCCTCAAGTTTTATTTCGACGATTCACATACCAGAATTTATTCTCGATTTTATCGTCCAAAACGAAATAACGTTTTATTTGTTGATCATTATCTTTATTTTATTAACAATCGTATTTTTGCGATGGATTTACGCTCTTCATTATTTTGTCTTAGAAGAAATAAGCTTCAAAGAAGCAAGAAAAAAGAGTATCCAATTAGGAAAAAAACATCATATCCGAGATCTAATATCTTTAGTTAGTACCCAATTTTTAATTGTCATTTTCTATTTTATATTCATCATTATAGGCATCATTTTCATCGCTTGGATAAACGATATTTTAAATAATGTTCTCTTAGCAAAAAGTATCTTAACAACGATCGTTTGGGTATTTATCGCAATATCGTTCATCGTAATGACAATATTAGCTTTGCCCATTAGTTATGCTTGCATTAGTGTTCTATACTATGTTCGGAAAGTAGAAAAGAACGAAGAAATCAAAGAATTAGAAATCAAAGAAATAAATAGACAAGGAAAACCGAAACGAAAAAAACTTACCGCTTGTCTTACCATATTAATCCTGATCATAGGAACCGTTTTCACTTATGGTCTCTACGAAGGAAAGTATAGTTTAAATATAGAATACATAAGAAAAATCGAAGTAACAGCACATAGGGGAGCATCAAAAATACGTCCTGAAAATACGATGAGTTCTTTTATAGAAGCCAAAAACCTGGGGGCAGATTGGATTGAACTCGATGTTCAACAAACCAAAGACAAAGAAATCATCGTCATTCATGATACCAATTTCAAACGAACGACAGGACGGGATAAAAATACATGGGAATTAACCAAAGAAGAAGTCAAACAACTCGATGCTGGAAGCTATTTCTCAAGCGAATTTCAAAATGAACGTATTCCGCTTTTAGAAGAAGTTCTTATCTTTGCCAAAGAAAATGACATTAAATTAAACATTGAACTAAAACCGACGGGACATGAAAAAGAATTTGAAAAAATCATCGTGGATATGATTAAAGAGCATTCATTTGAAAAAAAATTGCGTCATCACATCTCAAGTGTACGAAGTGTTAGAAAACGTTAAAAACTATGATGAAACGATTGAAACGGTATATGTAATGAGCTTAGCCTATGGAAACATTCTATCGTTAGACAAAGCCGATCATTTTAGCATCGAAGAATCGAATGTAACAAAAGAACTACTGGATCAAATTCATAAAGAAGGAAAAAAGCTATATGTCTGGACGGTAAATAGTGAAGAAAACATCGACAAAATGATCGATTACAATGTCGATAACATCATTACAGATAATATTGAATTAACCAAAGATAAAATATATCGAAGCAAAACGAGCAATCTCATCAAGGAATATGTCAAACGGGTAGAAAAGATCTTCAAAAAATAGATCTCTCATGTAGAAAAGTGTTAAAATAAAAAGAGAATCAAAGAAATAAGGAGAGAATATGGACATTATTTTTGAACTATTAGTAGACTTTCTGTTAGAAGGAAGTATAGAAATTGGTACCAACAAAAAAGTAAGTCGCATCATTCGCTATCCACTATTAATTCTAGTATTATTGTTGTTTTTTAGTGTCATTATAGGACTTTTCTATTTTGGAATAAAAATTTATACGACCAATAAAATAGGATCGATTTTCATCATCGTAGTTGCCTTTGTTTTATTGGTTGGTTCCATCATTAAAACCAAAAGTATCTATGACCAAGAAAAAAGAAAGTGAAGTAATATAAAAAAGGAAAAAAATCGTAATGGTCGCTGGCAAAATTGGTGAAACTAAAGAAGAAAGTTGGTTAGAAAAAAATGCCCATCGCTTTGGGTTCATAATTCGTATTTAAAAGGCAAAGAACACATGACAGGGTACCAATATGAATCCTTGGCACATAAGGTATATAGGAGAAGTGGCCACCGATATCAAAAACCAAAATATCACCTTAGAAGAACATTTAGAATTATATGGAGAAAAGAAAATACAAATTTAGTTTTGAAAAAAGGAAAACGAACCATACTATAAAAGAATAGAAAGGAAAAACGTATGAAGAAACTAATTTGTATTTTTTTATGCACGATAACTATTTTTGAAATGCTCTATTACTTAGGAATATTAGCAAACGAAAACATGATATCAAAAGAAGTATTTCAAGAACAAGAAATCGTAACCCAATACCAAATCGATGTTGCCAATATCCCATTTACAACCAAACAAATACCACCCTTTTTTAAAGAACGATTAAGTCAAGTAATAAAACTTTTTCCGGATCAAAAACTAGTAATCGAAGATGAGAAAATTGCAAGCAAAACAGAATCATTTCTCTTTTATGGAATGGAAAAACTAGAACGAGATTACCAAACCATATTATTAGAATACGGTTTATCTGACGATAGTGAAAAAATAGAGCGAATGGGAGTGAATATTGCTAAAGTTCAAATGTATCTATCGAACGAAGAAGTAGAAAAACTAAAAACTACTTACCACGAAATAACACTTGTTCCCATCGATTAAAAGAAAAAGAAAAAAAGATTATTTCTTCCAGAAAATATGATATAATAACTTCATAGCATAAGGAGGAAAAAAAGATGGAAGAAGAGCAAGTAACCTCAAGCCAAGAACGAAAGAAATTGAGTATTATTGACACATATGGAGAAAACTTTACAGAAAGAGAGTATATTACAAATCCCGCCATTGGTCGTGAAGAAGAAATTAAACAGATGATTTTAATACTGTTGACGCCAGAAAAATCCGTGATCTTAACAGGAAAACCGGGTATTGGTAAAACGGCAATTGTCGAAGGATTAGGTTATTTAATTCAACGAAACGAAGTCCCAGATGCCTTAAAAGGATATACAATTATTAAGGTAAATACATCATCGCTTTTAGGAGTCGATCCTGAAACAGGCGAAAGCAAAGTCCAAATGCTCCTAACAGAACTAAAAACGAAAACCAAATTAATGCTCTTTATCGATGAAATTCATACCCTTATGGGAAGTAAGGGAGAGTCGCTTGATTTTGCCAATATGTTTAAACCAGGCTTAGACCGTGGTGACATCAAAGTTATCGGCGCAACCACTTCAGAAGAATATGAACGATATATCTTAAGAGATAAAGCCTTTGTCCGTCGTTTTCAAAAAGTAGAAGTCGAAGAACCAACGAGAGAGGAAACCGTCACCATCCTAATCGGAACACTTCCTAAAATAGAAAAGAAAACAGGAGCTAAATTAAAGTACACCCCATACATTCAAAAAAAGATCATGGAATTTATCACCGATCTAACAAGTGAATATCGTCGTGTTTATGAAATTGGATCAAGATATCCCGATATTTCTTTAACGCTATTACAGCAAGCATTTTCGTATGCAGTATTTGATAATAGAAATGAAGTAGATATATACGATGTCAAAAAAGCCATTCAAAATACTAAAAATGTCTATCCTGATGTCGTAACCAAAGAATTAGTGCGGTTCAATAAAGAATTTGAAGATATTATGAAAGAAGAAAGTAATTTTGAAGATACGGAAATTATTTAAAGACAATCTAAAAACCAAAGAACAACGTATATTTTGGACGCGAGAGGGGATTTATTGGATCAAACTAGTAACCCTCTTTTTCTTTATCGTTGCACTAATCACCTTACTAGACCAACTATTAATGACGAATGGTTGGCAAATAACATTATTTCTAATAACTGCGAACCTCTATATTATTGTCTTTTTGGTAACGATTCTTACCCAACGAAAAACCTTCCATTATATGATTCTGTACAATTTACTATCGATTGGAGCCCATCTATATGGTTTTATCGTATGGGGAAAAATTTGTTTAGATGAACGAATTCGATTAACGTTTCTCTATGAGGTTGATACCACATATTTACAAAACAACTGTCTCTTATTATCGATATTATTAATAGGAATCATGATTGGCACTTACATACTGTATAAGGATCAGACGATTGAAGAAAAGTTAAAAGACTGTAAAATGATTGTAAAATGATTCACAAAAACTTTCTTTTCGTTTATACTGTTAATAAGTAGAAAAGTAAAAAGGAGTGTAACACTTTTCTCGAAAGCGCCAGGACGATAAGAATAAAGGTCGACGAGGTTAGTAGTTATCGAAAGATTCGGCGGATGCTACTACGGTTAGTGAATCGTTAGGATATAGAGGAAAAAGTAAAATTAAAATTATAACAAAGGCTATATCCCTCACATACGTTTTTGTAGTGGAGGTTTTTTATTATGTGTGGAATAGTTGGTTACGTTGGAAAGAAAAAAAATGTAACAAATGTCTTGATCGAAGGATTAAAGGCTTTAGAATACCGTGGATACGATTCAGCAGGAATTGCGCTTTGGAATAAAGAGAATTTTAAGTTAATTAAATCCAAAGGAAAAATGAAAGAATTAGAAAAGAAACTAGAAGAAGAACAGATGGATGATGCTACCATTGGAATTGGGCATACTAGATGGGCAACACATGGCGAACCAACCGATATCAATTCCCATCCGCATCGTTCAGGATCTGTAACGTTAGTACACAATGGTATTATTGAAAACTATCATGAATTAAAAGAAATCTTAATCGAAAAAGGATATTCATTTTTGTCAGAAACCGATACGGAAGTAGTCGCTGTCTTAATTCGTGATTTATTAAAAGAAGAACAGGACAAAGTAAAAGTCCTTCAAAAAATGACAACCCTAGTAAGAGGTTCTTATGCTTTGGGCATTGTTTTCGATGATGATATAGATCATATCTATGCAATAAGAAAAGATAGTCCTCTAATTATTGGTGTCGGTGACGATGAAAACTTTATTGCATCAGATATTCCAGCGATCATTCGTTCAACTAAGAATTACATGATGTTAGAAGCAAATGAACTAGCGGTTATTGGAGAAAAAAATATCACGATTTACGATGAACAAGGAAATAAAGTGCAAAAAGAAGTCAAAACGGCCAATTGGAGTATGGAACAAGCAGAAAAGGGAGGATATCCTCATTTCATGATGAAAGAAATGATGGAAGAACCAGATGTCTTAAAAAAGACCGTACATTCTTATATAGAGTCTAAACAAGCATTACTAGAAAAAATGCCCGATTTAGCAAAATATGATTCTATCCATATTGTAGCGTGTGGAAGTGCCATGTATGCAGGAATGATTGGAAAAACACTCATCGAAACATATGGAAATGTACCAGTTACAGTAGAAGTAGCAAGCGAATATCGCTATAAAAAGAACTTTTATACCAAGAACACTCTTGTTATTCTAGTTTCCCAATCAGGAGAAACAGCAGATACGATTGCGTCTCTTCGTATTGCCAAAGAACAAGGTGTCGATACCTTAGCAATCGTCAATGTGTACGGTTCGACAATTGCGAGGGAAAGTGATCAAGTCTTGTATATTTATGCAGGTCCAGAAATCGCTGTAGCTACAACCAAAGCGTATCTTTTACAAGTTGCCATGCTTTCTCTCATCGCGCTCAATTTAGCAGTAACCCATGGAGTAGTAAACGACGAAGAATTAGATCAAATTTTATCCGATTATCGTGAATTAGATCACAAATTAGAAGAAGTTCTAAAATGCCAAGAAACTTATTTTGAAGTTGCCAAAGAAATCCATGAACACGATGATGTCTTCTTCATTGGTCGTGGAATAGACTATGCCATGAGTTTAGAAGGAAGCTTAAAACTAAAAGAAATATCGTATATTCATAGTGAAGCCTATCAAGCAGGAGAACTAAAACATGGAACGATCTCTTTGATTGAAAAAGATACCCCAGTCATCTCGATCATGACAGATGAATATCTAGAAGAGAAGACGATCAGCAATATCAAAGAAGTCAAAGCACGAGGAGCCAAAGTCATTTTAATTACTAAGGACTCGTTAAATAGAGAATACGATTTCTGTGATCATAAAATAGTAGTACCAAATACCAATTTCTTTACGCAAGCAATCTTAACAGTGCCAGTATTACAGATGATTTCTTACGATGTAGCAAGAAGAAGAGGTTGTGATATTGATCAACCAAGAAACCTAGCTAAATCGGTAACAGTAGAATAAGGAAAAAAAGCTCAAAAGTAAGCTTTTTAGTTACACAAAAAAGAGTAGTAGGATACTCTTTTTACTTTTCATTTCTTGGTTGTGGAAGATTGTTTTGATAATACTCAAACAATTCTTTAAAACGTTGATAATGAACAATTTCACGTTGCCGTAACCAAAGAAGTGGTGCAATAACATCTGGATCAGTGGTTAAATCAATCAAGTTTTCATATACAGCACGAGCCTTTTGTTCAGCAGCCATATCTTCCGATAAATCAGCTAAAGGATCCCCTGTTGTGGCAAAGTATGCAACCGTAAATGGAACACCATTTGCATCAGTTGGATAGAGTGCTCGATTGTGTTCTGCATAATGAGAACCGAGGCCCGCTTCCATTAGTTCATCGATACTAGCATCTTTTACCAATTGATAAACCATTGTCGAAATCATTTCAATGTGAGCAAGCTCTTCAGTGCCGATGTCCGTCAATAGAGCCTTACCTCTATTATCTGGCATGGTATATCGTTGATTTAAATAGCGAAGTGCAGCTGCCATTTCCCCGTTGCTACCACCGTATTGCGTAATTAAGAATTTCGCCATTCTAAGGTCTTTCTTTTTAATATTTACAGGATACTGTAATCGTTTTTCATATGCCCACATCTTACATGCCTCCTTCATCCCAAGGGAAATTTTGTTCTTGCCATAACCATGGGAAGTTATTTAGTGTATCACTCATAACGGTAATAGGTCCATATTGTTGTTCGTAAGCACGTCTCGCTTCAAGTGTTGCCTCCCGATAATCGTTATATAGACGAATCATACTACGATCATTTGGATAATTGTCGAGATAAAGATTTACTTCGTGTGCAGCGAACGCTAATTGTGAATAGTTGAGAAATGCTTGTTCTTGTTCATTTCTAGCAACAAGAGGAAAAGGCCGATAGTTTTTATAACCTTGATATAGATTATTAAACAAATTACCTTGAACATACGCCTGATTAGGTGTAGCAAGATTTGCAGTTTGCATATTACTGCTATTCATTTGATGATTAGATGGATTTTGTAGCATATCCATATTAGGAAGAGTTATATTATTAAATGGCATCATATCGTCATATGTAAACTCTTCAAAGTTAAAATTATTCATATTTGCCTCCTTCGTTTTATATTATGTAGTAAAGCAAATTTGGTATGGGGATTCGTCTAGATAAGAATAATTTTTACTAATCCTAAAAAAACACTTGTCAAAGAACATAATTATTGTTAAAATAATGATGTGTTTTGAAATGGCGAATATGGTGAAGTGGTTAACACACCAGTTTGTGGCACTGGCATGCGTGGGTTCGATCCCCACTATTCGCCCCAATTTTGGTTATTACACAATAAAATGTGTGATAATATATTGAGATATTTTTTTTAAGATTTTTTGAGTAGTGTTGAAAAAAAATAGTCTCTTGCGAGGAATACTTGGTATTCCTTTTTTGTTATGCAAATATGTGTCTACGGTCATGGAAACCCTGCTATGTCCCAAGCTTTGCGATACTTCATCAATTGGTATTTTTTTATCATGTATCATTCTAGTTGCATAAGAATGTCTAAATTGATGTTGGGTGATCGTACGCATATTAGCTTTTTTACAAGCTTTCTCAATCCGTCTATCGATGGAAGAAGTACTCAATGGTTTTGGTCCACCAAAAATAAAATATTCATCCGTGCATGTTCCCGTATGTTTGATGTAATAACAACGTAAACAAAAGATCCTTATTTTTGCAAGAAAAGATAGTTTTAGATAACGAATCGAACTTTGGTTTTTTGGAGTATCTAACTCTCTTTTGCCTCGTCTTTGCAAACTATGGCATACATGAATGTGAGATCCTGTAATATCACAAAATCGCAATGCCAAAGCTTCACTTGGTCTTGTGCCAAAGAAGAACATGAAATTAAAAAATTGCTTGTATATATACTCGTCAACACGTCTTCGAAAACGCCTAAACTCTCTCAACGTATAATAATCATGCTTTTTTTCTTCATTCTTCCTAGTAAAATTATCGACTTGTAAAACAACATTTTCTTCAATATAAGAACATGAAACACAATATTTCATAAAAGAACTAAAAGTATAAAATAGGGTACTGTTGTAGCCGTTACAAAAGTTTTTGTCAATGATAATATTTTGCCATTCAATGATATCTTTTTTCGTTATCATAGAAACAAGTCTATCTTTAAAGTATGGCAATATGTGATTTTTTAAGTTTCTTTGAGTAGTGTTGAAACCTTGCTTTTTGTGACGCTTTGAAGCGTAGATCAAAAACTCTTCATAAACTTCGCTAAATAGTTTTCCTTTGTTCTCGGACAAATTGCATTTACCTCCTTTCTTGTTCGAGCAAAAGAAATCATATTTTATTTGTCTTTTGACTTATCTTGCATGTCACCGTTGATCAACATACTTAAATCTTCCATTTGTTTTCCTGGAGTCATATTAGTATTTAATAGATTACCTTGAAGCTCATTAACCATGCGAAGTAACAATGGCATAAAATTAATAGAATCTTGTTGATTTAAGGCTTGATTTAATAAAACAATGTAAGCACTTGTTGTATTAAGTCCAAGTTCCTCCCCGTATGATTTAACACGATCGACTAAGTCTGTGGGCAAATTAATATTTACTCTTTTTAACTCAATTTTCTTATTTTCTGTCATAATCTAATCCTTTCTATTCTACAAAGTTCCTTTGTAGATCTTAGCTATCATCGAATGACGATATAAGCATACCATCAATATGCTGACTGTGTCAACACTTTTTTTATTTTTTTATAGGCGCTTATGCGCTCGGTTAACATTTTTGAAACTTCGTAACAAAAATGTATTACTTTATTTATAGCCTTTTTCGACTCATCGGCGTCGATCCTAGGAAAAACGAGTTTCCCTAGGGACCGAGTCAGTCTTGTAGTTGAATGTTTGTTCAAGTGACTTTCACGGCATAATCGCTTTGCTTTTATTCCATGTTCACTTGACAAACCATAGTTTTCGTCCTTGTCGAGGCGCTATGGAGCGCTCGACTACGGCACTAAGATAGATAAAATCCTTTAGTTAGTGTTGCTATCCACCTTTATTTTTGCTATAATGAAAACGGTTGTTATTCATTTTTTAAATATTCAAGATATTGTACTTTAGATGAATCACGTGGGTTAATGTACTCACTTTGATAAATAAGGGAAGAATCTTGAATTATTTTTTTGTAAAAATCTAAATCCTTATCGTTTGCAGTATTTATAAAACTTTCTTTTGGTTTCTTTAAGTTTTGAGAGCAAAAATATCGATGATGGCTAAATAAACGTTGATCTATATTTTTAGTCATATATTTAGCTATATAGCCAATGACCTTTTTAGGATCATTTTTAAGCTCTTGGACGCTTGTAAATCCATCTATCCAATATTTTATATGTAAAAACGATTTATTGTCTTCTTGCGCATATATCAACGTTTCATCATTGATACTTATATTAGTTAGTAAATGATAGTGTGTTGCTCCACGTTTTTGAAACTCTGTAATACATAAATACTTAAAATCTTTTTTGACTCTTCGTATTTTGTCTACAAAATACTTAAACCGTTTACTAGCTTGTTTCACATCTGTAATGTTTTCTTCAAAAGTTAAAGTAATGAAAGTTTCCCAATCATTCATATTTGCTTTAGCAATTCTTTGACATTCAAGCTTACTTCGAATAATATTTCGTGGTTCAATATGACGAAGTTCATTTTTTGTTTCCTTTTGGTTTTGGTTTGATCCGATTGAATCGAATACTTTTTGTTTTCTTAAGTCAAGATCATCAAATGATTTATCTTTCTTATCTCTTACTTTCCCTTTTGGATAATAATAAACTTGAATATAAGTTCCACAATCTACTAGTTTTATATAATACAGCTCTTTCGATGTCGCACTTATGAGCTTACTATCAAGTATAGGTAAGCTCATTTCCCTAGTGTTTCTCTTCTTTCCCATAAACCTTCAATTTATCGGACAAGGACACTTGTTTCTTTTTGCGTCGTAACTTTAGAACGACGCGCAAACAAACAAGAAACTATTTATAGACAAACACCTTATTTTATAGCCTTTTTTTAATAGATTTTGATTTTTCCCCACTATTCGCCCCAATTTTGGTTATTACACAATAAAATGTGTGATAATATATTGAGATATTTTTTTTAAGATTTTTTGAGTAGTGTTGAAAAAAAATAGTCTCTTGCGAGGAATACTTGGTATTCCTTTTTTGTTATGCAAATATGTGTCTACGGTCATGGAAACCCTGCTATGTCCCAAGCTTTGCGATACTTCATCAATTGGTATTTTTTTATCATGTATCATTCTAGTTGCATAAGAATGTCTAAATTGATGTTGGGTGATCGTACGCATATTAGCTTTTTTACAAGCTTTCTCAATCCGTCTATCGATGGAAGAAGTACTCAATGGTTTTGGTCCACCAAAAATAAAATATTCATCCGTGCATGTTCCCGTATGTTTGATGTAATAACAACGTAAACAAAAGATCCTTATTTTTGCAAGAAAAGATAGTTTTAGATAACGAATCGAACTTTGGTTTTTTGGAGTATCTAACTCTCTTTTGCCTCGTCTTTGCAAACTATGGCATACATGAATGTGAGATCCTGTAATATCACAAAATCGCAATGCCAAAGCTTCACTTGGTCTTGTGCCAAAGAAGAACATGAAATTAAAAAATTGCTTGTATATATACTCGTCAACACGTCTTCGAAAACGCCTAAACTCTCTCAACGTATAATAATCATGCTTTTTTTCTTCATTCTTCCTAGTAAAATTATCGACTTGTAAAACAACATTTTCTTCAATATAAGAACATGAAACACAATATTTCATAAAAGAACTAAAAGTATAAAATAGGGTACTGTTGTAGCCGTTACAAAAGTTTTTGTCAATGATAATATTTTGCCATTCAATGATATCTTTTTTCGTTATCATAGAAACAAGTCTATCTTTAAAGTATGGCAATATGTGATTTTTTAAGTTTCTTTGAGTAGTGTTGAAACCTTGCTTTTTGTGACGCTTTGAAGCGTAGATCAAAAACTCTTCATAAACTTCGCTAAATAGTTTTCCTTTGTTCTCGGACAAATTGCATTTACCTCCTTTCTTGTTCGAGCAAAAGAAATCATATTTTATTTGTCTTTTGACTTATCTTGCATGTCACCGTTGATCAACATACTTAAATCTTCCATTTGTTTTCCTGGAGTCATATTAGTATTTAATAGATTACCTTGAAGCTCATTAACCATGCGAAGTAACAATGGCATAAAATTAATAGAATCTTGTTGATTTAAGGCTTGATTTAATAAAACAATGTAAGCACTTGTTGTATTAAGTCCAAGTTCCTCCCCGTATGATTTAACACGATCGACTAAGTCTGTGGGCAAATTAATATTTACTCTTTTTAACTCAATTTTCTTATTTTCTGTCATAATCTAATCCTTTCTATTCTACAAAGTTCCTTTGTAGATCTTAGCTATCATCGAATGACGATATAAGCATACCATCAATATGCTGACTGTGTCAACACTTTTTTTATTTTTTTATAGGCGCTTATGCGCTCGGTTAACATTTTTGAAACTTCGTAACAAAAATGTATTACTTTATTTATAGCCTTTTTCGACTCATCGGCGTCGATCCTAGGAAAAACGAGTTTCCCTAGGGACCGAGTCAGTCTTGTAGTTGAATGTTTGTTCAAGTGACTTTCACGGCATAATCGCTTTGCTTTTATTCCATGTTCACTTGACAAACCATAGTTTTCGTCCTTGTCGAGGCGCTATGGAGCGCTCGACTACGGCACTAAGATAGATAAAATCCTTTAGTTAGTGTTGCTATCCACCTTTATTTTTGCTATAATGAAAACGGTTGTTATTCATTTTTTAAATATTCAAGATATTGTACTTTAGATGAATCACGTGGGTTAATGTACTCACTTTGATAAATAAGGGAAGAATCTTGAATTATTTTTTTGTAAAAATCTAAATCCTTATCGTTTGCAGTATTTATAAAACTTTCTTTTGGTTTCTTTAAGTTTTGAGAGCAAAAATATCGATGATGGCTAAATAAACGTTGATCTATATTTTTAGTCATATATTTAGCTATATAGCCAATGACCTTTTTAGGATCATTTTTAAGCTCTTGGACGCTTGTAAATCCATCTATCCAATATTTTATATGTAAAAACGATTTATTGTCTTCTTGCGCATATATCAACGTTTCATCATTGATACTTATATTAGTTAGTAAATGATAGTGTGTTGCTCCACGTTTTTGAAACTCTGTAATACATAAATACTTAAAATCTTTTTTGACTCTTCGTATTTTGTCTACAAAATACTTAAACCGTTTACTAGCTTGTTTCACATCTGTAATGTTTTCTTCAAAAGTTAAAGTAATGAAAGTTTCCCAATCATTCATATTTGCTTTAGCAATTCTTTGACATTCAAGCTTACTTCGAATAATATTTCGTGGTTCAATATGACGAAGTTCATTTTTTGTTTCCTTTTGGTTTTGGTTTGATCCGATTGAATCGAATACTTTTTGTTTTCTTAAGTCAAGATCATCAAATGATTTATCTTTCTTATCTCTTACTTTCCCTTTTGGATAATAATAAACTTGAATATAAGTTCCACAATCTACTAGTTTTATATAATACAGCTCTTTCGATGTCGCACTTATGAGCTTACTATCAAGTATAGGTAAGCTCATTTCCCTAGTGTTTCTCTTCTTTCCCATAAACCTTCAATTTATCGGACAAGGACACTTGTTTCTTTTTGCGTCGTAACTTTAGAACGACGCGCAAACAAACAAGAAACTATTTATAGACAAACACCTTATTTTATAGCCTTTTTTTAATAGATTTTGATTTTTCCCCACTATTCGCCCCATATTGAATTTTACGCACACCTTGTGCGAGAGTTTAGTAAAAGTTCGTAATACTTGATATTATGGACTTTTTTCTTTGCAAAGGTGGTGAGTATATAAAATGAATGTGTCCATAGAGATTTTAGAATTTCCTTTGTGTATAAAAAATAAGATATTAAGAATTAAAAATATTACCAAACTAAACATAGAATATATTGCAGGAAAGAATATTGTCTTTAATAACTCTAATTTAGGATTAAATGAACCACATAAAATTATCATTAGTAATAATACTCAAAGAATAGTTTTACTTTGTTATGATGATGATTCAAATCTATACAATGAAGATTTATCAGATACTATTACGATAACTGAACTAACTAAAATTATAAATAGATTGTTAGAAGAAATATCAAATTAATGGTATAATTGTCATAAGGAGTGATTATTTATGAGAAATCATGATATGAGATTAAATGAAGAACCTTTTGATATGATTGCAAATGATATTAAAGATATTGAATATAGGTTAAATGATGAAAAGCGCAAACAAATACAAATTGGGGATACAATTACTTTTTATAAGCGACCATTAGAGAAAGAGATAATCAAAGTATTAGTAACTGATTTAAAATATTATAAAACTTTATTGGAAATGTATTCTGCTACTTTTGAACGAGATTTTAAAGATAGATATGACAGTCCAGAAGATGTTGTAGATGACACACCATATTATACAAATGACGAGGTGGAGAAATATGGATGTGTAGCAATTTACTTTAAAAAAATTAGATGATATTACTGTTGTGAACTTCTAATGACTAAAGTTACGAAGGTAAAGATCAAACTATAAAATAAAAAAATAGTTTCATTTTATCTTTTATTTATAATGGATAAAGAGCTATTTGAAGATATGTTTTTTGTGAATGTTTTGTTGTATGTCAAAATATAAGGGTGATAAAAAATTGTAGTATAATTTTACCATAGTGTTTATACAGAAGATTAA
>CAZJKO010000014.1:0-21564 GCA_964546995.1 uncultured Muribaculaceae bacterium
ACACATTTGTTTTCGTTCCCTTTAGTTGTAGGGTAAACCATGCATAACTTCCACCGATGACTAACATGAGAACCAAAAGAATACTTATGCAGGTCACAAATACTTTCTTATTTTTTTCCATTGTATACACCTTCTATTCTAATACCAATTATAGTATAGCTTCTTTTCTTTTTTCTATTTTGTCTAATTATTAGATATTTATAACACGAAAAATACAGGGTTCTTTCTACCCTGTATCAGAGCACAACAAAGAAGTGACAAACTGTCTACTAAACGTCCCCCCCCCCCATGAGGATTTTTTCACTAGTAACATCCCGATCACTTCTTTCTATCGTTACTTAGATCATATCATAGTTTCGAATAACTGACAACAAAAAAAGAATCTGAATCGATCCTCAACACTTTACAACACTTTTAAGCCGCCTAATGACCTTCTTTTCAATTCTTGAAATGTAAGACTGACTAATCCCCAATAGATCTGCAACATCCTTTTGAGTCATCTCTTTATGTCCTAAAAGACCATATCTTAAAATGATAATATCCCTCTCCCTCGGATCAAGTTTACGAATCTCATTCATCATAAGTTTTCGATCCGAATCTTCTTCAATACCCCTTGTTACAATATCAGGATCTGTTCCCAATATATCTTCTAGATGAAGCTCATTTCCATCGGAATCAAAACTCAAACTTTCATCGAAAGAAACTTCTGTTCGAATCTTTTTATTTTTTCTTAAATACATTAAAATTTCATTATCGATACATCTCGATGCATACGTGGCAAGTTTAATATTTTTATCCATGCTAAACGTCTTAATTCCTTTAATGAGTCCAATGGTCCCAATCGATACCAAATCTTCTAAATCTACTTTGGTATTCTCATACTTTTTGGCAAGAAAGACAACGAGTCTTAAATTATGTTCAATCAACTTATCTCTTGCACTAAGATCTCCGTCTTTGGAAAGTTCCAAATAGAACTCTTCCATCTCTTTTGATAATGGTTCAGGTAAAACATCCGTCGCTCCTACATAAAAAAGATACGATACTTGCTCTAAACATAAAGAAATAAATAATAAAATACTAATCATAACATTTCCTCCTTATATGAACTATGTAAAATCAAATTCACTCCATCTATTTGAAATGGCGTATCAGATAATCCAACTAACACGTCATGAAAGACAAACTTACGATCCACAACCAAAGAAGGAACCTTCACACACTTAATAATTCCTGTCTTTTGAAGAGTGGTAAAAGGAACCAAAACCCCCGTTTCATAAGAAAAGGGAATCTGATCTGTATATACCAAAACAACAGGTTTTTTAGAATAAGGATCAACCAATCGGTTCCCCGTATCTAAAAAACCATTCATCTTTAATATTTTTCCATTACTTAAGTAAAGATCCACTTCATGATGTGTCGTAACATGTTCTTTTAAACTCTTAATTTGCCTGATATAAATATACAAAATAATAGGACCAAATATGAGTAAAAGAACAAAATTAATCGATAATCCTTGATGAAAAAAAATAAGTCCTTCGTTTTTGTAACTAAACTGAATATTTAAAAAATAAAGAAACCCACCCAATAAAATACTAGAAGTATAAAGATAAAGTAGATTTTTTAAAGTATAATGGATCGATTTAAAACCAAACGTAACGAGAATCATAAAAACACTAATAACAAACTTAAGTAAAAAGAGGGTAAAAGAAGAAAGAGAAAGAAATAAAAATAGAATACTAAAAGCACCTACTAATGCTCCTAACCCAATTCGAATAAGCGATTTATTTCGTTTTAAAAGATAGCTAACACTAATGAGCAATAAGAAATCAAAGGCAAAATTGAGAAAGAAAACAAGATCTAAATATACTCTCATCTCATCACCTCTTTTTAAGTATAAAAAAAAGACAAGCCGAAACTTGTCGAAAAAACAAAAAAATGCTTATTCCGCATTTTCTTTTACAGCAACAACTTCTTTTCCTTTATAATACCCGCATTTTTTGCAAACTCTATGAGGTTTAATTGCTTCCCCACAATTAGGACATTTTGTAACGCCAGGCATTTCTAAAGCGTTGTGACTTCTTCTCATTCTTTTTCTTGTTTTACTAACTCTGTGAAATGGTACAGCAAACATTTGAAGATTTAATTTTAACATGTATCTCACTCCTCTCCGAATTCTTTTAATAAATCACTGAACGGATTATTATGGGAGGAAACTTCATCCTCTGAGACCAAACTCCATCCATCACCGTGAAATTTACTGAGATCCTCAACCTTAGTAAATTTCAGGGGAATCTCTAAGACAATATTTTCCCACAAAATGTCCATAATATCAAGACTATTTTCATCTTTTTTATCATTTTCTTCCAAAATTCGTTCTATTTCAAAAGAAAATGGATAAGAAACTTCCTCTAGAGAAATGGCATCTAACAAAAGCATTTCTCCTTCAACATGGACTTTTATTTCATCTTCCAACGCACTATTTTCTTTGATTTGACCAACCACATGAACATCTTCAAGTTTCTGAATATCTGTATGTTCAAGAAACGATTGATCATACGTCAAATAAAGATCGATAGCAAGTGAAGAAACCGTATGACTATGAAGTGGACTTAAGTCTATTATCATCTTACTTCCCTCCTGGACACATTATACTACAAATCGAACAAAAGATCAATGTAAACCAAATTATATATTCTTCTATGGAATAAAAGTTACCTCGCTCTGTTTTCAAGTTTTTCCTCTATTTCAAAATCTTTATAACGGTCTTCGAGAGCTTGAAAAGATTCCCTAAGACGACGACAGGCCTTTTCATAATCTTTATCTTTAATATGACTCACACAATAACAAACAACATCATCGTAAATATAATCGTAAATCATATCGCCATAGATATCTTGATCGAGTTTTTTAACGAGAACTTTTGATTTTCGATAATACTGATCTACTTCTTCTTTGGTAAAAAAATGATCGCCAAACCATCGAAGGGTAGTAAGTTCATAACAATCGTTTTTAAAGAATTCTTGAAAATATTTCACACACGAAACAGTAAGATAACAATTTTCATTATAGGAAATGGATTCTTCTTCCATATGATTCACTCTCTTCTAAAATAACAATACCACAAAATGGCAAAAAAAGAAAGAAATCCTTCGAGATTCCTTTCCTAAAATTCAATATTAGCAGCCGATAAAATATTGCTACTGCTGATTCTAGGCATGCTAAGCTTTTGATCGAATACATTGTAAATATTACCGATTCCCATTGAGTATCGTTTACTTCCTGATACAAAACACCATCTTTTACCTAAAACAAAACCTTTAGTTTTCTATAGAACCTATCGTATCTTATTTTTCCTTAGTATAGTCCCCACAAGAAAAAACAGTCGTGTATCGATATTTCCCTACACTTTCCTTAACCACCGTTACTTTAATATCGTCTTTATTTTCACTAGCACATAGCTTCTTATCGTAACTATATACAGGATCGATATACTTCTCCTTTACCAATGTCTCTAGTAACACTTCTCTTTTTTCACCACTATTAACAGGTAAAAGCTCTCGATGATCTCCATAGTAATCTTTTCCCGCAATGGTGACCAAATCAACTTGCGAATCGTAATAGACCTTTTCCATCTTATCTCGAATAGATACCACTGCTACCACTGCAATCGTACTTAATACCCCAAGGATGACGATCACAGCAAGTAACTCAACCATCGTAAATCCTTTGTGACTTTTTCTCACGATTCTTCACCTTCGTTTCTATCACTAGTCTTTAATTTTGTATAAGGCATTTCTTTCTGATCTTCTCCATATCGATAAGAAATTTCTAACGTATCTTTTTCTAAATAGAAGAAACTCTCTTGGTTACGAATCTCTAATCCTTCTTCTTTTTGACTTTTCAACATATAAAACAGTCCAAAACCACTAATAATCAAAACAATCATAACCACCTTTTTCTTTTTCATCTTTCCACCTCTATTCTATAAACTAGCATACTATAACTTCTATAAAAAGAAAAGAAAAAAATGAAGAAGAAAAAGAACGAACACCAAAGAACACCCTTGTCTTAAAAGAAAACTTAGCGTAAAATAAGAAAAGGAGGAAAAAATATGACAGTAGGAATTATCGCTGAATACAATCCTTTTCATAACGGACACTTATATCACATTCAAAAAATCAAGGAAAAATGGAACGATTGTACCATTGTCTTAGTATTGGGAGGAAATTTCTTACAACGAGGAGATGCTTCAATCCTAAACAAATGGACCAAAACGGAAATTGCTCTAAACTATGGCGTAGATCTTGTCATAGAACTTCCCTTTCCCTTTGCGACTCAAAGTGCCGATATTTTTGCAAGAGGTGTTATTTCTATTTTAAACGCCCTAAATGTCGATTATTTGGTTTTTGGAAGTGAGTCGGATGATATTGAAAGTTTAAAAACGCTAGCAGAAGTAGGACTTTATCATAAAGAGTACATAGCTCTAGCAAAACTATATTTAAATGAGGGGAAAAACTATCCCACTGCCCTTTCCCTTGCCCTAAAGGAAATAACGGGAAAAGAAATCACATTACCAAACGATATTTTAGGATTAACTTATGTCAAAGAAATCATGAGAACGAAAAGTAAAATAATTCCCCTAACAATCAAAAGAAAGAGCAATTATCATAGTAGTAAGGAAACCAAGGAAATCGCAAGTGCTTCGAGCATTAGACAAAGGTGGAAAGAACAAAAAGATATATCTCATCAAGTACCAAAAGAGACAAAAGAAGCATTAGAGATGGAACATCACGATTTGGAAGACTACTTCCCATTCTTTCAATACAAAGTATTATCAGAACCCGATTTAAAAAAATATCAAACCGTCGATGAAGGAATCGAAAACAAATTAAAAAAGGAAATGGATTCAGCGACTTCTTTTGAAGACCTTCTAAATAAATTAAAAACCAAACGCTACACCCACAATCGCTTAAAAAGAATGTTTGTTCACATTTTAGTAGGTTTTACCAAAGAAGAATGGAAAGCGTGTCAAGAAGTATCCTATTTACGTATTTTAGGATTTACAGAAAAAGGCAAAATGTACTTGAACAAACAAAAAAAGAAGACAAAACTTCCCATTCTATCCAAGTTCTCTTCTTACGAAAAAACGATGTTGCCATTAGAACTGCGTGCCACCAAAGTATATGCAATGACACGTTCAAAGGAAGAAAAAAAAGCCCTTATAAAAAGAGAATATACCCAAGCGCCACTTTACAAAAAAGAAAGAACTCTCGACAAATAAGAGTTCTTTTTTATATTTCTTCAATTTTCATAAAGTTAGTATGTGCATCGTGTGGGAATCCTCCGACAACAGTCACGATATCACCACTTTTTAAATCGACCATTTCTTTGGCTGCTTTAATACCATCGCGAACAAGTTCATCCGTATCAGCATACTCCTTAACAACAGTAGGATAAACACCCCACTTCAAAGCAAGGGAACGTGCTACCTTTTCACTTGGTACTGCAGCAATAATAACGGAATTAGGACGAAGAGAAGAAACGTCTAACGCAGTCTTTCCAGTTGTCGTAGATACGACGATAGCTTTAGTTGGAAGAGACTGTGTTGATCTTGCCACACATTCTGCAATCGTATTGTGAATTTCCGTTCCTCTTAACTTGTATTCACTCAAATTGTATTTAGTAATCTTTTCGACATTGTGACAAATACTTGCCATCATTTGAATCGTTTCGACTGGATAATTTCCCATCGTCGTCTCATCACTCGTCATAATCGCATCGCACCCTGCTAAAATGGCATTCGATACATCTGTTACTTCCGCATTGGTAGGACGAATATTGGTCTTCATGCTCGTCATCATTTGTGTAGCCATAATGACACCCGTTCCATTAGCATGACAAGTATCGATCATCATCTGTTGGTAAAGTGGCAAGTTTTCAAGTCCTGTTTCCACTCCTAAATCACCACGAGCTACCATAACATAATCGGATGCTTCGACAATTTCTTGTAAATGATCCATTGCATATTGAGTTTCTACTTTTGAAACAATCTTCATATTTGGCTTTCCAAATTCACGACAAAGTTCACGAACTGCCTGAATATCAGAAGCACTGTTGACAAACGAAATAGCCAAATAATCTCCATCCATATCACAAGCATACTTAATATCTTCACGGTCTTTATCGGAAACATAAGGAACATCTAACTTGATACCTGGAATACATACACCACGACGTGATTTAATCACACCACCATTGACAATACGGCAAGTTACTCCCCCATCGCTATCTTTACTTTCAACAATAAGCTTATAGAAACCATCATCGATTAAAATGCTACTTCCGACGTGCAAATCTTTAAGAATTCCCTTATAGTTAAAAGAAATTCGTTCATTTGTACCAAGAACATCTTCTTCGACAATACGAATCGTTCCTCCTGAAACAAGTTCCACTTTATCATTTTCGAAGGTACACGTTCTAAGATCTGGTCCTTTTGTATCGTAAAGTGTCGCAATGTTCGCACCAAGTTCTTCGTTAGCGCGCTTGATTAACGATTCATCTAACTTTCTTTCTTCCATTGTTGCATGAGAAAAATTAATTCTTGCAACATTCATACCTGCTTCTACCAAACCTTTAAAATTTTCCCATGTTTGTGTAGATGGTCCAATACTACAAATAATTTTTGTTTTTTTCATGATCATACTCCCTCTCTTTTTTCAACAACGATAATAATACCACAAAACAAAAAAAATAGAAATACCTAAATCGATATTTCTATTATTTTATTTCATTTTTTGACAAGTAGGACAGTAGTACGTTCCACGTCCACCCACCGTCGTTTTGATAATCGTATGACCACAGACAGGACAACACTCCTTACCATGAACCAACAACTCATTTTGAAATCGTCCATGAACCCCTTCTTCTGATTCGTAACTACGAATGGTCGTCCCACCGAGCGAAATAGCTTTGGTAAGAACAAGTTTTGTATTCTCAATAATCTTTTGACAATCGTTAGTAGAAAGCGTCTTAGCACTTTGCAAAGGATGAAGATGACTTAAAAACAAAATCTCATCATCGTAAATATTCCCAATACCAGAAATAATCGATTGATCTAAAAGAACGGTCTTAATCGGAAGCGTCCTCTTAGCGAAGGAAGCATGAAGATAATCACTCGTAAGGTTTTCATCATTATACTCAAAACCAAGCTTAGAAAGAGGTGGTCTCAAAAGGTATTCCTCTTTTTCAAGAAGAAGCATTTTTCCAAATTTTCTCGTATCGTGAAAGCGAAGCTGCTCACCATCATCAAGCATAAAGATGACATGTTCATGCTTATTCCTAGGATCCTCTATCGAACGAAAGAAAAACCGTCCTTCCATTCGAAGATGGATGAGCAAAACATGTTGGGTAAGCATAAACACAAGCCACTTTCCTCTTGTATCGATTTTTAAAATACGTTGCCCTTTTAACTGAGAAATAAACAAAGAAACACTAGGATACTCAATCGTATTATTCCAAAATACTTCGACAGAAGAAATCGTCTTTCCCATTAATCGTTTTTCTAGATTGTGTGCAACAGTAATAACTTCTGGTTTTTCTGGCATACCTCTACCTCTTTCCATAGAATATTTTAAAGAATGGATAAAAACAAAGCACTAACGCTTTTTTTCAGCAAGATCACGATCAGAATCGATCGTAGATTCTTTCTCTGTAAACTCAAACATAGTAAAGAAATCGTTATTCATCACTCGAAAAACATCTATATCTTTTGCTTTTTCATAAACGTAATACGCAACATCATATGCACTTAAAACATGATGATTCCTATCGACAATAAGACTCAATTTTGATTTATCGATTGCCATAGGTAATTTTATATCATAACCAGTTAAACCTCCAATTTTCGCTCTTTCAAGTTGCGCATCATCAAGTTCTACCCGAAAATAGACTTCATCTTGCAATTTCCGAATCATAGCCTTACATACAACATCTTTAGAAATACATTGATCGATGGTAAAATCAGAAATTTCCAAAAAATATTTTTGATATACTTCAGGAATTTCAGATATTTTCACTTTTGTACAAAAGACATGAATAAAAGAATTAAGGATTCCCATAATGCCCTTTCCACCTTTAGATAGAGAAACATTCATCTCATCGTTTACCAATTGACTTGCTGCACCAACCGAAGGAAGTAGCCCACTATTTAAGATAGAAGAAACATTTGCTTGATTCGTAAAATGAAAATAGTCATGATTTAAATCACATTGATCAATATCGATCACCATATGAACCTCCTTATAGATCATCATCCAATAATATTTTTATTTTGCTTCATACCAATTATTTCCAACGGCAATCTCGACTTTTAACGGAACAAGAAGAGGATAAGTATGTTCCATAATCCTTTGAACGATCTCACGCACCTCTTTCTCTTCTTCGAGTAATACATCAAAGACAAGTTCATCGTGTACTTGTAATAACATTTTACTCTTCAGCCCCTTTTCTTTAAATTCACGATAAATCTCTACCATGGCTTTCTTAAGAATATCGGCACTACTTCCTTGAATAGGCGTATTTAGAGCCATTCTCTCACCTTGACTCTTCACCATATAGTTTTTACTCTTCAATTCTTCGATCGTTCTCTTACGGTTCATAATCGTTCGAACATACCCCTTCTCATAAGCATCTCTAATTTCCTGATCCATGTATTCTTTAATACCAGGATACGTATTCAAATAAGTATCAATAAATGCCTTAGCACTCTTTAAATCGATACCTAAATCTTCACTCAACCCAAAACTACTAATCCCATAAAGAATCCCAAAATTAACCGCTTTCGCAGTACGACGCATTTCTTTTGTCACATCTTCTTCTTTAACCATAAAAATATCGGAAGCTGTCTTTGCATGAATATCCTTATCTTCTTGAAAAGCTTTAATTAAATTATCAGCTTTCGACATATGAGCAAACATCCGAAGTTCAATCTGCGAATAATCGCTCGATAACAACAAAGAAGAAGGACTCGCAACAAACGCCTTTCTAACCATGCGACCATACTCGAGACGCGCAGGAATATTTTGCAAATTAGGACTAACGCTAGATAATCTTCCCGTCCTAGTAAGTGTCTGATTGTAAATCGTATGAATTCGCTCATCTTCCCGAATTTCTTGAAGAAGTCCAACCGCATAATTTGTATAGAGTTTCGATAACGTACGATATTCTAAAATTTGGGAAACGATCGGATGAAAATGAACGACTTTATCTAAAATTTCTTTACTCGTCGAATAACTCTGATCTTTAATTCTTTTAGGATAAGGAATGCCCAACTTGCAAAACAACACATCCCCTAATTGTTTCGGTGACATAATGTTAAAAGAAAAGCCCGCACTTTTATAAATATCGTTTGCAAGAAGATCGATTTTTTCTTTTAATTCTTTTTCCAGTGCTTCTAGATAACTTCGATCTACTAATATACCTGTTAACTCCATATCGGCAAGGACCTCAGCAAGAGGCATCTCGATATCTTGAAACAAAGGAAACTCTTCTTCTTTCGTAAGTTCTTCAAGTAATTGACCACGACTATCGTAAAGAAATTTTGCCTTTCTAGCACAAAGCATCATCTGATCGCTAATATTGACGTGCTTTGGCCGCTTCTCCGTACCGAACAATTCTTCATAAATAGGAAAAGAATTAGAAATAGACATACTATTTGCAAAATAAGCAAGATCGTCCTTAATCTCGTAATTCAGTAAATACCCAGCAATCATAGCATCAAAAACAATGTGAGAATAAGAATAATGATGTCTTGTAAAAACGACAATAAACTTTTTATAATCGTAAGTATATTTCTCTAAAGTAGAATCAAAAAAGTTGGGAGCATTAGAAAATAAGTCAAACGGAATATAGTAACAATTCACCCCATCGTACAACGTAACACTCACAGGATCAGTGAAGTGATAATTCCCCTGTTCCAACTCCAAATAAATAGAATAAGGTCCCTCTAATTTCACTTGATCCATCGACTTTACTTCAATAATGGAAATAGGTACTTCTTCCTTTCCTCTAGCAAGTTCTTCTTTAGATGGATGTTCTAATTTTTTAATGAGCGAATGAAACTCCAGTTCATTTAAAAGAGAAAGATACAAATCGTAATTTAATCCCTGATAAAGCAAATCATCAAACGTAAAATCGATCGGCACATCACAATAGATCGTCGCCAAATCGTAACTCATATAAGCGGCCTCTTTATCCAAAAGAAGCTTTTCTTTCGTCTTTCCCTTAATTTCTTCGATATTTTCATAAAGATGATCCAATGTTTGATACTCTTTTAAAAGCGAAATAGCCGTCTTTTCTCCAATTCCCTTTACCCCAGGAATGTGGTCAGATGGATCTCCCATCAATGCTTTAAGATCGATCATCCGGATCGGCTCCACCCCATAAGTTTCAAAAAACACATCACGTGTCATTCGTATATGACCAGAAGTTTTTAAAAGTTTCACATCGATTTGATCGCTAATTAATTGCAACAAATCTTTATCACTACTAACGATCGTCCCAATAAAATCAGGATCTTTTTCGATTCTTTTACACACAGTTCCAATAATATCATCTGCTTCGTATTGATCAATTTCAAAATGAAAAATACCCATTGCATCAAGAAGCTTTTTAGCGACAGGAAACTGTTCCTTTAATTCTTCAGGAATTTCTTTTCGACCTGCTTTATACGACTCGTATTTATCGTGACGAAACGTTTTTCCCCGATCGAACGCTACCATGATATAGCTAGGCTCTTCTTCGAAAATAATCTTATTCATCATATTGATAAATCCATAAAGCGCATTGGTAGGAAATCCTTTCGAATTTCTCATAATCACACCAGAGTAACTCGTCGCATAGTAACTTCGAAACAACAAATTGTTTCCATCTACTAAGATAATCTTCTTCATATACATCACCATGTTTAGTATATCACAGGAAAACAGGTATTCCTAGTACTTGTTTTTAAGTAAAAATAAAAGAATTGTAACAAACAAGCAACAATTCTTAACGAAACGTAATAGATAAAATCTTAATTGACTTTTAAAACCACACTATTATTTTGATTTCGAAAGTCTTCTCTACTCTCCAATTTGTCTACCCGACTCGTTAAGACGAAAGCCAATAAAATAGCCACTACGTATAATAGAATCACTCCTTTACTTTTGTTCCAAAACTTTTTCATATTTATCTCCTCCTTTTGTACTTTAATTATAATATAGAACACTTGTTCGTGTCAATCGAAAATTCGAAATAACGAACATTCATTTGACATTTGACGTCTATTATGTTATAGTTAACTTAAATAAAGGAGGAAAAATGTGGAAAAGTTAACGAAAAAACAAGGAGAAGTCCTAGATGCCATCAAGCGATTACTTGCCAAAAATGGATATCCACCTACAGTAAGAGAAGTAGGACGTGAAGTAAATCTAAACTCTTCGGCAACAATCCATACTCATATTACCCATTTAGAAAACAAAGGATATTTAAAAAAGGGGCAAAATAAAAACAGAACGATCGAATTGACAGTACCAAACGAATACTTAGAAAAAACGGATGGCGTCATCAGTGTTCCTCTGCTCGGTAAAGTAACTGCAGGTAATCCGATCGAAGCCATTGAACTTCCCGATGAATTCTTCGAACTACCTAGCAATCTAATTCCAAACAAAAAGGAAGTATTCGCCCTAAAAGTCAGTGGTGAAAGTATGATCAATGCAGGAATATTCGATGGAGATATCGTCATTATCGAACGAAAAAACACGGCCATTAATGGCGAAATCGTCGTAGCAATGACCGAAGAAAACGAAGTAACGCTAAAGACCTTCTACAAAGAAAAAGATCACATTCGTCTTCAACCTCAAAATGATACGATGGATCCAATCATATTAAACAATGTAACGATTCTAGGAAAAGCAATTGGTCTTTATCGACAATTATAATAACCAAAAAAAGCGAGTGACTCCACTCGCTTTCTCATGCGCTAAAATCAATATAAAAATTAGAAGAATCATCCTGCAACTCAATGATCTCGGTTTTCACATGAAATAAATAAGTATGAACAATTTCCTTAGAGTCACTCTTTTTTTGAAGAATGGTTACGCATTCACGTGAAATGGTTCCTGTAGCTTCTAAAAAAGTTCCTTCTTTGCCATATAAATAAGAAATAACTTCAATTGCCCGATTTTGAAATTGAGTAATCTCAAATGGAGAGTAAGTTTCCTCTTTTTTATATTCAAATGGCTTAAAAACAAATACCATTCCAATCAAAATAGAAAGAATACCGATCACACCAATAAGAAAAACAATCACTTTTTTCACATAAGCCCCTCCTCTCATTTCGAACAAGTCGATGAAACATTTTTAGGATAAAGAACATACACTTTCATTGGAGAAATAGATCTGTTTCCCGCTTCATCGTAAACGTAAAGTTCCCAAAGATAAGTGGTACCATGATTTTGATTTGGCCAATCAAACGGTTCATCAAGTGTATAGCGTGTAAAAGGAAAAACAATAGCACCCGTTTTTTGATTGGTAATCTGAAGAGCATATGCAGTAATATCAGACCATGTCGATTCATTACCATCACCAGGGTTATCTCCCATCCTGTATCCAACACTACTAGGACCCGTCACATGTAATGTTACTGTACAATTGGAAGAGGTAGAACAATTAATCGTCGGTTTACAACTATTTGCAGCAAGCGTGGCTTCCATATCAAAGTCAGGGGTTTTAGGTGGGATTTTATCGATTTTAGCATAAACAGTTTCTGTACGCGAATTACCAAGAGAATCTTCTAAATAGATATAATTCCTATAAACAGTACTATAGAAACTACTACCAAATGTTTGATAACTCCCGTTGTAAGGTTTCCATTTTTTCACACTTACACCATTAGGATCACTTGCTTCAACAATAACACGATTTCCAATATTAGACCAAGTCCCCGAATCGCTCACTTTATAAGTAGGTGGTGTTTTATCAATACGAACAGTATAAGAAATAGGATCACTTACATTATTATATAAATCGATAGCACGTACCCATCTCGTTGTATTGATCTCTTTGTTATCCGTTCCTGTCTTCGCACATGAAGTCCACGGTCCATTGGCGGAAGAAGCACATTCGTAACGACTAATTCCACTCTTATCTTCTGCTACATATTCATGATATACATTTTTATTAGTCCAATTACCACTAGTATAGGTTTCTCCACTTGAATTATTCAATCGCAAAAGAACAGCTAAATTGCTAGGTGGAGTAATATCTTTTTCAACCACAGCAAACTGTTTTGAAGTAGAAGAAAAAGAATTGCCTGCTTTATCGAAGACAGTTGCTTCAATCACATAATTATTTTCTTGTGTAAAAGGAAGAACAACCTCATTCGTTTCTAGCACTTCCTTTTCTTGAACAACAACCCCATTTTGTAATCGAACAACATAATGAAGAGACCTTATTCCGCTGGGTGAATCTGTTGCCTGTATTGTCACAATCTGCTTTTCTTCACCATCATTATTTGCAAACAAAAAACGAATGTTAGGATTTTCTTTATCGATATGATCAATATTTTTTATTGCTAAGCTACTCTTTTGTCCTGCTTCATTCATGGAATAAGCATAAAGAGTCGTATTTCGAGTAATCGTCACCATATCACTACAAGGCTTCGCATCCTCCCCCTCACGATAACAAAATATTTTGTGTGATTCATCTTGTTTAACAATGCGCGCAACCACATCTTGATTGGTCCACTTTGAAGTATCTGCATCAATAATAATTTCAGGTGGTAAAGGTTTCATATTCCCAAATACAAACTTTTCTCCTTCACAAGAAAGCGTTACCATATAACTATATTCACCAATACCCGTCTTCAACACCTCGACATAACCATAATTAGGTTCTTCAGTACAAAGAGACTTTCCATATCCATAGACAGGATCAAGATACTTCTCACTCACAAGAAGAGAAATATCCACTTTAGCACTTTCTCCTATGTCAACAGGAAGTAAAGCTCGATGAGTAACAAAATAATCTTTCCCAGAAATGATAATTAACGAAAGTTGAGAATCGTAATAATGCTTTTTCATTCGATCTTGAATACGTCCTGTCGCATAAACAGCAATTGTTGAAAGTACACCAATGATAACAATCACAGCTAACAATTCGACAAGAGTAAAACCCTTTTTCTTCACCATTTTTTCACCCATCCTAATCTACTATAAAGTATACCAAAAAAAAGGAAAAAATGAAACCATTATTTCTCGCTTTCAAATAACCTTTCAACGACATAACGTGCCATTAAAATTCCTGCAACAGAAGGAACGAAACAATTAGACGGGATAAAATCACCTTCTTGTTTTTTAGGAATTTCAGAAGAAGATAACACCATGATATTCTCTTTGATTCCTTCGTCTTTTTTCCATTTTCTTAAGATTCTGGCAATGGGATCTCCATTCGTCTTTTCAAGTTCAACAATATTCAATAAACGAGGATCCATTTTTCTTCCTGTTCCCATACAAGAAACAAAAGGAATTTTTCGTAAAATGCATTCTCGAATAATGCTTTTCTTACTATCGATAGTATCACATGCATCGATCACAAAATCGATTTTTTCCTTCCAAATATCTTGCTTCGTATCCTCTTGATAAAAAAGATCGTAAGCCAAAACATCACAGCAAGGATTAATATCCAAAATGCGCATCTTGCATACATCTACTTTTTTAGATCCAACAGTAGAGTGAAGTGCAATAATTTGACGATTCAAATTAGAAAGATCAATGGTATCGTGATCGACCAAAATAAGTCTTCCCACCCCACATCTTGCAAGCATCTCAACAGAAAAACCTCCAACTCCTCCAAGTCCAATGATCAAAACAGAAGCGTTCCTTAATTTTTGTAACCTTTCTGTTCCAATCATACTTTCCCATCTTACGAACTCTTCCATTTACGTACACCTCTTTTTTCCAAACAAAAAATCCAGAAGACCGTTCACCCTAACGATAAAACCTGCATTGTTACAGGTGGGTGCATCTAGATTACCTTTAGGATCCCTACGAAAAGCAGGTATTCAACACCAGTAATCATCGATACTCCCGTATCGTTTCTTTAGTCGGTTTTATACTATGGATGTAACACGTATCCTCTAGACAATTATAGTATACCATAGTTTCTAAACTCTATACAACAGTTTTTTCATAAGATACAAATTTTTACATATAATGTACCAGGTGATGATCTTGTTTTATGAAAAAAATGGGATAAAATTATATTACGAAATACATGGACAAGAAGAAAGTAAAAACAAAATTGTAATCTTGCCTGGCTGGGGCAACCACCGGGAATCATTCTATCCCTTAATCAATCAATTAATGAAAATATCGACCATCTATATCATCGATCTCTTAGGATTTGGCAATAGTCCCTTCCCCCAAAAAACATTAACGATATATGACTATGCCCTCTTTATTAAAGATTGGCTCGAAGAATTAGCCATCGAAAATCCAACAATCATTTGTCATTCCTTCGGAGGAAGAATAGGAATTCTTCTATCTGGATACTACCATCTACCAATCAAGCAAATGGTTTTAATGGATAGCGCTGGAATCAAACCTCAAAAAACGCTTCCCCAAAGAGGAAAAGGCATGTGCTATCACATTTTAAAGTGGTTTGGAAAAATTCTTCCTAAAAGAATTCGTAAAAAATATCAAACGTATTTGTTTTCCCATTTTGCATCGAAAGATTACCAAAATCTAAAAGAAGAAGAACGTCAAACATTTAAAAACATCGTAAACGAAGATCTATCTTACTATTTAGAAGATATCAAAGTACCAACCCTAATTCTATGGGGAGAAAAAGATGTAGATACTCCGATTAAAGATGGAAAAATGATGGAAGCAAAGATCGAAGACTCAGCATTGATTTCATTTGCAAAAGGAACCCACTTTAGCTACCTAGAGTACTCAAACCAAATAAATAATATTATTTATACGTTTATAAAAGAAAAAGAAACCGATAACTAATCGGTTTCTTTTGTTGATGCGACAACTTGGATCGCAAGATCTTTCAATTGATTTAATTCGACAGTATTGGGAGCTTCGCTCATCAAACAAGATGCGGAAGCCGTTTTAGGAAACGCAACGACATCTTTCATATTTTCGCTACCACAAATGAGCATAACCAAACGCTCTAACCCGAGAGCAAGCCCTCCGTGAGGTGGAGTTCCATATTGGAAAGCTTGAACAAAGAACCCAAATTTTTCTTTAATGTCGCGATCACTAAGACCGAGAGCTTGAAACATTTTCTTTTGCACGTCATCTTCGTGAATACGAATACTTCCTCCTCCAAGTTCATAACCATTTAACACAACGTCATAAGCCCTAGCATAACATTCACTAGGCGAAGTCAACATTTTATCTTCATCCTCCTTACGAGGTGCCGTAAATGGATGATGACATGCATAATAACGTCCATCTTCTTCACTATATTCAAATAACGGAAAATCCGTAACCCAAAGGAATCGAAATTGGTTCTTATCGATCAAATCAAAATCGCGTGCAACTTTAAGTCGAAGTTCACCTAACGAAACTTGTGCAATAGATTTCTTATCCGCAACAAAGAACAAAACATCCCCATTCTCTAAAGCAAAAGTATGAACCAGCTGTTCTTGTTCTTCCTCACTTAAAAACTTACCAATACCCCCTGTAAAATTACCCTCTTCATATTTAAGAAAGGCAAGCCCATGAGCCCCATATCTCTTAACGTATTCGGTATAAGTATCGACTGTCTTTCGCGATACCTCATTTGCTTTTCCTTTAAGAACCATTCCCATGATCTTTCCTTTTTCTAAAACTGTATTTTGAAAAACCGAAAACGCACTTTGTAAAAAAAGATCCGTAACATCATGAAGCAACATATCAAAACGCATATCAGGTTTATCACTACCGTAAAAAGAAAGCGCATCATCGTATGTCATTCGAAGAAACGGTGTCTTGATCTCTATACCAAGTGTATCGTAAAACACCTTTTTTAAAAGTTCTTCTGTCAATGTTTGAATATCTTTTTCATCGACAAAACTCATTTCGATATCCACTTGTGTAAATTCAGGTTGACGATCCGCACGTAAATCTTCATCACGAAAACATCTTGCCACTTGAAAATAACGTTCCATTCCTCCAATCATCAATAGTTGCTTAAACATCTGAGGAGATTGAGGAAGAGCATAAAATTTTCCCTTATTGACACGACTAGGAACCAAATAATCTCTAGCCCCTTCTGGCGTAGACTTACACAAAATAGGCGTTTCAATCTCTAAAAAATCGTGTTGAATCAAATATTCACGAATCGATGTCGTAATCTTACTACGCATCATAAGATTATGTTTCAAAGGCTCCCGTCGTAAATCCAAATAACGATATTTAAGTCTCGTCTCTTCTAATGCAGAAGTCGAAGAAGAAATCTCAAACGGCAAATCACTAGCAGAATTCAAAAGAGTTAAACGACTCACAATAACCTCAATATCTCCTGTTTCCATATGAGGATTCTTACTTTCTCGTTCCGCAATGACCCCTTCTACTTCGACGACACTTTCGTTTTTAATAGAACTAGAAAGTTCGTAATCGGCATGATCAGGACGCACAACAAGTTGAATAATACCACTTCGGTCCCGAAGATCTAAAAAGATAACCCCTCCTAAATTACGTTTTCTTTGAATCCATCCATGTAACAAAACAGTTTGCCCTACATGTTCCATTCGAAAAGAACCATTATTATTTTTCTTCATGATGATGTTCACCTCCACATTGACAGTCACCATGACAGTGACAATCCTCTTCATCACACGCACAATCATCGTCTTCTAACGATAACTTTTCATCTAGATAATAAAGTAAATAATCCATATCGATCTTTTCTTCCTCTTTGGTATGATTGTTTTTAATCGTAATTAAATTGTGATCGATATCGTCACTATTCAAAATTCCCAAATACTTAGAAGAAACACGATCGGCCTGTTTAAACTGTCCTTTTAATCCTCGCCCTAAATAATCTGTTTCGACAATGAACCCATTCATTCTCATCTCTTGTGCCAAATAGATAGCATACGCTTTCTCTTCTTCGTTAACATAAAGAAGAAATAAATCGACTTCATCAGATACAGGTAAACAAACTTGTTCTTTTTCAAGTGCCAACAAAAGCCTTCCAAGTCCTGACGCAAATCCCATACAACAAGTAGCTGGACCATCCAACTGTTCGACTAACGAATTGTATCGTCCTCCCCCACCTAAAACATTTTGGCTACCAAAACCTTCTACTTTTGCTTCGATTTCAAACACCGTATGATGATAGTAATCGAGCCCTCTTACAATATTAGGATTAATAGAATAATCGATCTTTAAAATATCCAAATACTCAAGTACCTTCTCAAAACGAGCCTTACTTTCTTCATTTAAATAATCGATCGTTTTAGGAGCATGTTTAATAATATCACTATCAGCATCTACCTTACAATCCAAAATTCGAAGGGGATTTTTCTGCAACCGTTCCCGACAATCCTCACATAAAGAATCGATATGAGGAGTAAAATAATCGATCAATACCTTTCGATAAGTATCGCGACTTTCCTTGTCCCCAAGCGAATTGATATTGACTTTAATCTCTTTAAGCCCCAACATTTTATAAAGGTTGACAGGAATACTAATGACTTCAGCATCAACCATTGGATCATCGCTACCAAGTACTTCTACTCCAAATTGCGTAAGCTCGCGATCTCTTCCCGATTGAGGTCTCTCATAACGATACATGGTTCCATTATAATAGACTTTAATCGGTTGATCTGGATCCCCATACATCTTGTTTTCGATGTAACTGCGAACAACTCCTGCTGTTCCCTCTGGTCGAAGCGTCATTCGTCTTTCTCCTCGATCGACAAAATCGTACGTTTCTTTAGAAACGATATCCGTACTTTCTCCAATTCCTCTGTGAAACAAATCACTTGCTTCAAATAATGGAGTACGAATGTATCCATAGTGATACTTTTCCATCACCGAATCGATCACTTTCGATACGTACTTCCATCTTCTTGCTTCACTTCCATAAATATCGTGACATCCCTTTGGTTTTGTTATCATAACTAATCCTCCTTAAAAGAAAAAGATAGTACCAACTTAAGGACGAAAGTTCTCCGTGGTACCACCTTATTTCCATATTACTATGCTTCTTTTCTTAACGCGAAACGACGCTTCTAACGATAACCAAGTGTCTTCGATTATGAATGACTTTGATATTTTCACCAACCATATCATCTCTTAAAAAGCTTCATAATGTACTCCTCTTGCTTAGAAGATAGTCTTATTTTACTATAAAGATCAAAGTTTGTCAACCAACCAAAAATAACACCGAAGTGTTATTATAAGGATTTAACTTTCTTCTTTGCTTCTTCTCGTTTTAAAACCTCTTTTTTCACTTTTCTTCGTGAAGTCAAAGAAGCCATAGCTTGATGACTAAACGGATACATCTCAAAAAGTTCATCACGAGAAAGTTGATATAACATTTCAATATCATCAAATGGTAATTCCAAGAAAGCATGATATGGCGAATTACGATCGACATCTTTCCATAATCTTGTCTTTGCATAAAGACTTCGAACAGATTGCTCTAACAATTCTGGATGATCAAAAAGAACAGACTCTTTTTCGTCTTTAGAAACAGAATCTAACACAAGCAATTTAAAATTAAGATTATTTTTTAAAGATTCCATATGCTCAATCGCAAAAGTAACAATCTTTTCTCCCTTATAACCATCTTTACTAAATGCCCCTAATATTTCTTCAAACTGAATTAAAAAATCAGAAATATCGTAATCAATGCCAACTCGTTTATATTGTTTTGCTACTTTAGAGTACGCTTTATAAAGTTGTTTTTTCTGATCCTCTGTTAAATGATAAAAACCTAAATCTTCCACAAATAGTTCATAATTCATAACGATTTACCTCCCTTTACGAATAATTTTCCTTGATTGCATTCGCTAGCACGACGGTTCATTTCTCTTCTTGAAACCAAACGATCAATCGCCATACGATCTAATGGGTAAGATTCTACAGCATCGTCGATCAATATTCCATAATTCTGTCTTAGCTCACTACTTGTCAAAAGCATAAACGAACGATAGGAAACAGGTTTACCTAAATCTTTCCATAATCTCGTTTTTGCATAAAGTTTGCTTGGCGAAGAATGAAGAATATTTGCATTATGTAATACAACATTTTCCTTTTCACTTCTTACACTTTCTAGAATAAGTAATTTTAATGGAAGATATTTTTGATAAGAATTTAAATCACGACATAAAGCACTGACTACTTTCTCTTCTTCAAATCCATCACTAATCAAAATATCATAACTATTATTATAAGAATCCATCAATTGATAGAATGCAGATTCACTATCATAATATCCTCTATGAATTCCACGAAGATAATAACGATACAATTGAGCACATTGTTTTTCTGTAAAATGATAACTATCAACCATCATTTCAAACATTTCATAACTCATAACATCTGACATAATTTTCTTTTTCCCCCTTCAATTCGCGAATATTTTATCATAGATCGAACAAATTGTCAAGTGTAACTAGTCCAAGCCGTCCTTCTCTCAAATCGTTTACCAAAGTAGAATACACTTTATCGTAGTCAATGATACCCCCTTTTTGAAGACACCCCCGTGATTGAGCAATTCCATTTACCAATTGATCAAAATCATCAATATGATCTAATCGATATCTCTGTTCGAGATAACCTGGATATTGTCTATCTAACTCTTTATAAATAAAACGACACAAATCTTCCATATCTAAAATCTCTTCTTTGATGGAAGAAAAAGAAGCTAAAATATGAGCCTGACGCACATCATCTATTTTAGGCCACAAAATACCTGGCGAATCCAAAAGATCAATATGTTTATGAATACGAATCCATCCAAGTGATTTTGTAACACCTGGACGATTTCCAGTTGCAACAGCTTTCTTCGAAACCAAACGATTGATAAGAGTACTCTTCCCTACATTCGGAACACCAACAATCAAAACACGAATATTTCGAGGTTTCAAATCTTTCTTTTTTCGAACTTCATTTTGTTGATCCATAATTTCGTTAGTAAGAGAAATAATCTTTGAGACATTTTTCCCGCTGACAAGATCAACAGGAACACAAGTATACCCATCTCCTTGATATTTCGAAATAAACGCATCTGTCTTCAAAGAATCACATAAATCGTATTTCGTAAAAATCAAAATACGTGGTTTTCCTGCCAACAATTCATCTAAATCAGGAATCTTACTAGAAAGTGGCATTCTAGCATCGATCACCTCATAAACAAGATCGATAAGCGCTAATTTTTCTTTCATCTCTCGTTTCGTTTTTGCCATATGTCCAGGATACCAGTTTATATTTGTCGAATTTTGTCGATTATTGTCGTTCATGTTATCACTTCCTATCTTCTATCACTCTTACTTCTATGCCAATAACTCCATATTTATCT
>CAZJKO010000015.1:0-21367 GCA_964546995.1 uncultured Muribaculaceae bacterium
GTTTTAGTACTTCTTCGATTAACATAGCAAGTTCTTCTTTGTATTCTTTGGTTTCTCCAAGATACATACAAACACTTAAGAAAGGCGCCTGCCCATTCGTCGTTGTCATAGAATTAATTTGATATTGGAAAGTTTGTACACCATCCGTAATTTCTTTTGCTAGATCTTCTTTTACAAATTGATCGATTTGTTCTTTGGATAATTTGCGATTTTTATATTTCTTTTCATAGTACTTTTTACTATCTCTAATAAATGGTGCTAAGTGTGATAGGGTAATGGTACATCCTCCATATTGACTGGAACTTACGGCAGTGATCAATTGGGTTGCAATCGTCATAGCGGTTAAGAAGCGATGTGGCTTTTCGATCATGACACCATTGATGTTTGTTCCGTTTTGAAGCATGTCTTCTAGATTAATCAAATCACAGTTATGTAGTGCATTTTGTGCAAAATAATCAGCATCATGAAAGTGAATAATTCCATCTTCATGAGCTTGAACAATATCTTCAGGTAGCAAGAATCTTTTGGTAATATCTGTCGAAGTAATCCCTGCTAGATAGTCTCTTTGCGTTGTAACAACATGAGCATCTTTGTTTGAATTTTCAGTATTCCAATATTCATTTTCGCCATCGATTAATTCTTTGATTGCTAAATCTGTTGTATTGCTTTTACGAACGAGTTCTCTCGTATAGCGATACGTAATATATTTTTTGGCAAGAGCATATTTTCCAATTGCCATTAATTTCATTTCGATGATATCTTGAATATCTTCCACGAGGATTCTTTTTTTTCCTAGTTTTTCAATATATTTAATAATATTTTTGATTTGGGTTGAGGAAGCTTGATCTTCTTCTTCCACCTCTTTATTTGCTTTCATGATTGCTTCTTCAATCTTTTCAGGACTATATTCTACCATATGTCCATCTCGTTTAATTACTTTCATTTTACCTCTCCTTTACTTTTACATAAATCCAGTATAATACATTTTTATTTTTTGGTTATGGTGCAATTGCACCATTTTACAAAATATGATATATTTTTTTTGGAGGGTGTCAAATGGATGAATTATTTAATCATATCAATACTAGAAATAAGGAAAGACTTCTTCAACTGCTTGAGCCAATTGTATTTGAATACAAGAAAAACAGTGTTATTGAATTAGAAGAAAAAATGATTTGTGTCGTGGTACATGGAGCGATTCAAATGATTAAAAACGATTATAATGGAAATAGTTATCTTGTAGAAGAATATGAAGAAAATGAAATTTTCGATTCGATTTCGCAACCTATTTTACATGATGAATATACTATGATTGCTAAATATGATACAAGGATCATAATGATTGAGTTTGATAATATCGTATCAGAGTCTACGGTAAATACGGCATCATACAATCAATTTTTGAAAAATTTATTAAAAATAATGGATAAAAATATTACGAAACGCAACGAACGAATTGAAATTTTAGTAAATAAAACGATCCGAAATAAATTGCTTGCTTATTTTAAGTTGATGTCTAAAAAATACAATTCAAAAGTATTTCTTTTAACGATGACGTTTACAGAGCTTGCCGATTATTTGGCTGTCGATCGTTCTTCGATGAATCGTGAACTAAAGTATTTAAAAAATGAAGGGTTAATTCGTGTTTATAAAAGAAAAATTACGTTGTTGTACGAACCTTAAATTGTTTTATTCTTAATTGGATGTACAAAATCGTTTTAACTTCTTTCTTTTTTTTACTTTTTGTATTATTATATACACGTGAATATTTTAGGTGGTGAGTTTTATGGAATTGGAACGAGTAGAGAGAGCAAAATGTGAATTGGTAAAAAGATATCAGTATTTGTATGAGAATGCTCCTTTGGTTTTAGTACCTTTTATTCAAGATAAGCCAAAAGAAGAATGTGAAAAACGATATAAAAAAGCGAGCGATCATGTTGATGCTTTGGTCTATTTAAATTTGGATCAATATGATTCTATTATTTCTTATATTGAAGAATTTTTACTTTCTGACTTATCAATGGAAGAGAGTACTCTTTATCAATTGTTGGAAGAATGTAAAAGGGATGTAGATCGTTTGACTAAAATTAAAAATGAGATTGTTCTTGCTACGACAGAAAATCGTATTCATAAATATTTTAGGAAGGCGATTGATATATGGGATGTTTTATCTTTTACTAGTGAATATGTTGAAAAACAGTCGGGTGATTTAAAAAATCGGGATAATAAGCTTGCTGTTTTAGATGAATATTATAAACTTCTTCGTTACCAAAATGATGGGGAGGTTCGTATGAGTGGGAGAAAACTCGATATACGAGATGGTGAATTTTCCGTTGATGTTCCTTTATGTTCCCAACATGTTTCTTTAAGAAAAAAAGAGGATATTGGTGTTACGAAGAACGATTTTATTCATGTCCTTTCCACAATGCCACGCTACGATGATAATGGTTCTATTTTTATGGAACAGGAAAAGCAGGATATTTACCTTCGTTTTCACGATGAACTTCCATGGGATCTTCTTATTACTTGCGATATGGAAGAATCTTCTTCTGATTTAGGGTGTCGTCCTCCTCACACGAAACCTTGCGGAACTTCCTTTTATGTTAAGGAAGAGGAAATATTCATCGATTCACAGGGAAACTATTACCAGATTTGTCCTTATTGTGGATTCTTGGTTTCTATTCCTTCAGCGATTTTGTCTGATGGAATTCGAGATAGAATCTTAGCTCGTGTTAGCCAGGATGAATACTTGTTTCGAAAGATGTTTCTTTATTCTGAACTTTTTAGTTTGGATAGAGCATCTTTTGAGGGGCAGAAGAAGTTGTTACGATAGTAAAAAAATACGAGGTCAACTCTTTTTTTGTTGATCTTTTTTTATTTGGTGTGAATGATAGAAGTAGAGGTGATCATTATGCCATTTAATAAAAATATTACAGGGTATGAAAACGAAGAAGAATTTGCATCCTATTTGAATGGAAAAACGTTTGGGCGAGTCAATCCTATTTTTCAAGATCTTCTTCTTGCTATTTATGGACGGATTGACTTTTCCGATACGATTTCGTGTTTTGTTAGTTATAGCAAAAGAAAGGCGGATATTTATGTTAAAGTGAATGGTGAGGTTCGGGGAATTAGTATCAAAAAAGGTGTTAAGAATTCGGTTCATGTGGAATCTTTGGATCAATTTTGTGATTTTTTGCACGAAAACGGCGTTTCTAAAAAAATTATCCAAGAGATTCGCTATTATCATTATGGAGATGGTACTACTGATGGGACTGGCGAAAAAAGACTTTGTACTTGCGAATATAAAGTTGGACGCGAGGGTATACTAAAAGAGATCAACCGTGTACTTAATGATCGTTCTTTACTGTTTAAGGCAATTCGGCGGTTTGTTCTTCAGGGTAACAATTCTATGTATGAGATTTCGGCGATTATTTATGGTGTCGTTGACGATTTTGTTTATATTACTCGTGAAGAAATTCAATATATTATTATGAAAAATAGGAATATTGTTACAGATTCTCTTCATTTTGGATCTTTGTTTTATCAAAATATGGCTAGAAACTTGAATTTTAATCCGAAGTATGAAAAAAATCGCGATTATGTTCAAATTAAATGGTATCATTTATCTGATGATATTATAGAGGTAATGGCAACGTACCGAAAGAAGCGTCCATATTTAGAATAGGTAAAAATATAGATGATTTCTATTTTTAAGACTTGATTTTATTGTTGAATTAACTACGAACTTCATTTGAAATTTAGGAATTCCTACAAAATATTGCAAAACGGTTGACATTTCATTAAAAATAAGTATAATGGATATTGTCTACTGATTTGCGGATGTAGTTTAATGGTAGAACCTTAGCCTTCCAAGCTAACTACGTGGGTTCGATTCCCATCATCCGCTCCATAAGAAATCGAAAGTTTAGCACTAAGCTAAGCTTTTTTTTGTATCCACGTAGTTAGCTTGGAAGTGGAACCTACTACTTTTGTCTACTTCTTTCAACGTGGTGTTTCTGAAACTGACTGAAACTTTGTATCCACCTAGTTAGCCTGGAAGTGGAACCTACTACTTTTGTCTATTTCTTTCAACGTGGTGTTTCTGAAACTGACTGAAACTATGATAATACTTTTATATTATTTTGTTTAACTTAACACTTCTTTGTCGTCCTATTTACAAATTTTTTATAGAAACTTTGTTTATATATAGGAAATTTAAAATATATGATATAATAAATATATATTTGTGACTTGATAATCATTTGTTTTTAAAGAGGAGTGAAACTATGATTGAACTAAAGGATATTCATAAGACTTATAAGTCGAAAAAAGGAAAGAGTACAAAGGCATTAGATGGTATTTCTGTTACTTTTGATGAAAAGGGGATCACTTTTATATTAGGTAAGAGTGGTTCTGGAAAATCGACTTTACTTAATGTACTCGGTGGTCTTGATCAATATGATTCTGGAGATATGTTGATTTTTGGAAAGAGTAGTAAAGATTTTACACAGGCAGACTTCGATTCTTATCGAAATACTTATGTGGGATTTATTTTTCAAGAGTTTAACATTTTGGAAGACTACGACGTTTATCAAAATATTGTTCTTGCTTTGCAACTTCAACAAAAGGAAGTCAATGAAAGTGAAATTGATCAATTATTGGATCAATTGGAACTAACAGAGCTTAAGAAGAGAAAAGTAAACGAGTTATCAGGTGGTCAAAAGCAACGTGTGGCAATTGCTCGTGCTTTAATTAAAGAACCTAAAATTATTTTAGCCGATGAACCGACAGGTAACTTGGATAGTAAGACAGGACGCCAAGTAATGGAATTGTTGAAGGATATTTCCAAAGAAAAATTGGTGGTTATCGTCTCTCACGATGAAGAGTATGCTGAAACGTATGGTGATCGCATTATCGAAGTAAAAGACGGACAAGTGATTCGTGATACGAAAGAAGTGGTCAATAAAGAACGTAAAAGTACTTATGAGACGATTAAATCTCATTTACCATTTCAGGATAGTTTTAAACTTGGATTAGGTAGTTTGAAACACAAAAAAGTAAAACTCGCTTTTACGGTGTTTCTTACTGTTCTTACCCTTGGATTCTTAAGTTGTACGGATACACTATCTAGCTATGACTTTAGTTTGGGGCATGCAAAGCTACTTTCTGATAGAAACGAACAGTTTGTTCAAGTTGAAAAACGGCGTCTTGTGACCGATCCTTATGATGGTAGAATCAATAATTCGATTCTTCTTCGTATGGATGATGATGCGCTTCAGACTGTTCGAAATAGAATGAATTCGAAAGCGTTTTATGAAGTTTATAGATATCGAGATGTCAATTCTTGGAGTGATTATGATACAGCTAGTAGTCTTCTTCACGTTCAAGATGATACGAATTTTTCCTATTATGAAGACAATTCGTTAGAACTCGTCGCTTGTTCTGATGTTTCTAAAATTTTAAAAGAGGAAGTTATTGGTCGTATGCCAAATGGACCTTTTGAAATTGTCATTTCTAACTCTCTAGCTGATACCATTTTGAAATATGGAATTGAAGTTTATGAAACTGTTACGAGCAATGAATTTACGGAATCTAAGGTTTTTAAACCTACTACTTACGATGAAATTTTAAATACGAATTACACATACTATTTTGGTAGTAATGAGAAAATTAAGATCGTTGGTATTATCAATTACGATTTATCTTCCGTATCGGATCTTTATCAAAATAATGTTTTAAATAAAGTTTACGTTCATGAAGATTTTGTTTCTAATCTTAAAATTCTTCCTATCAGTCAAATCAAAAACGATTATTCTATCGAAATTTCACTCGAAAACAAGGAAGAGTCTACTGATGGTGAGTCGATGTCTTCTTCTTCTACTTCTTTGTTAGATCATCCAGTTGAATATTTTGATGGGGTAACTTGGAGAACGACCGATCATTTAAATGATAATGAAATTATTCTCAATATTTATGAAGTGGATCCTACTTCTAGTTATCAAAATGATCTATCTAATTATATTAGTAAACATTACGATGAAGATTACGATACTTTAACGAAGCGTTTTCTAGGTAATTATATTCAAGAAAAAAATGTGATTGGTAGTAAAGTTCGTTTAGATATTTATTCTTATACTTCGTCTAAAGCTTTAGTTAACAGTTATTCTGATTTGGTTGTTGTTGGAGTTTATTATCGAGATGATAATTCTTCTATGTATTCAGGAGGTTCGAACTATGTTTCTTCTTCCTTATTAGAAGAATATACCGTAAAACAGGTAGAAAGAACTAGTGTTTTATATCCGATGACTACGAAAAATGAGTTTAAGCATGCAACGGATACTTTTCCGATCGATAGTGATTTGGCAATTAGAACTACTTACGGCGATAAAATGGCAGAAGAAAAAGTGTTCTTTGATTCGATTCAAACTCTTGCTTTCTATGCGGGAATTGTCTTTATCGTATTTACGGTTTTCTTAATTATCAACTTTATGTATACGAGCATTCATTATCGTAAAAAAGAAATTGGGGTTTTACGGGCACTTGGTGCTAGAAGTCTCGATGTCATGAAGATCTTCTTATGGGAAGGTGTTTGTCTTTCTGTTCTTTCTGGAACGATTGCTTCTATTTTACTTGTCGTTGTCTCTAATGTTATGAATTCTTTCGTTATGACCAGATTTAGTGGAATGCTTACGACACCATTTATTGTGGGAATTAGACAATTTGTTGTAATTTATTTACTTGTCTTTGTTGTAACATTCATTTCTAGTATTTTACCTTTAATTCGCATTTCTAAAATGAAACCGATCGATGCTATTTTAAATAAATAGTTTTAGAAAAAGAGAGCTATGGGAATTCTTCCATAGCTCTTTTATCTATAATACATGGTTTTGATTAGGGCTTTTACGTTTTTTCGTAGTTCTTTTGTTCTTCTTCTTTTCGTTTTTAATGTTTCTAATAACGTAAATTCTCTACAGAGGGTAGGGTCTTGGTATATTTTACTCCATACGTCTATTTCTTTATCCTCTTTTTGAAATAGAATTCCTTTTTCTTCGGCGTCTTCAAAAAAATCAAATTGCAATTGTTTTATCACACTTGTCAATTCTTTTTCTTGATAACTTGCCATTATTTTATTTTTTAAAGTAGGGCGGACATCATCCCTTTTTAAGAAATAGTAACGATAGTCATAGGGAAAATGGTAAATGATTTGCTCTTTTTCTTCGTAATACATTTGTTTTCTCGTACATTTTTCATAAATATCTTCTAATATATCTGGATGAAGCGGTTCTTTTTGTTTTAAAATCTCGATTAAACTGTCTAGACCGAGCGATTCTGTTTTTTCGTATGGATTGTCACTTTCTAAAATCGTCCAAACGATTCTTTCTAACTCGTTTCCCTTTAATAATTGTCGATTTAAATAGTAGAGTAGGATGGGATAATTATCCGAATAAAACTTATCGTTTATGTGCATGGTCATTTGAGTGCTTTCCTCGATGATCGTGTCTTTGTGCAATTGCAAAAAGATGTTTAATATTTTACGATATTGTTCGATTTGACCTTGGAATAACTGTTCAAAATCATGTGTTTCATTTTCTACTAGTAGGAAGCATAGTTGATTTAATGTATCGTAATTGATGGTTTGATCTTCATTTATTATTTGATTTATCTTCATAGGGCATCTCCTTTTGGCTTCTATTATAACAAAAGCTTGACACTTTTTCTACAGTAATTGTTGATAAAATCTTTTCTATCTTGTAATTCTTTTGTATAATAACTATAAGTGGAAGTGGGTTTATGGAAAGTATTTATCAAGTGACTTTACCTGAATTAGAAGAATATCTTTTAAATCATGGTGAAAAAAAATTTCGAGCGTTACAAATTTATGAGTGGATTTACCAAAAGCGAGCGGAAGATTTTTCGCTTATGAGTAATCTTAGTAAAGAATTGATCGAACAGTTACAAAAGGATTTTTTCTTTTCACCGCTTACCGTTTTAAAAAAAGAAGAAGATGTCGATGTTAAAAAATATTTATTCGAGTTATCTGATTCTGAACATATTGAAGCAGTACTTATGATGCACGATTATGGAACGAGTTTATGTGTCTCTAGTCAAGTAGGGTGCAATATGGGATGTAAGTTTTGTGAAAGTGGACGGCTTAAGAAGATTCGAAATTTGACTACTGCTGATATGGTTAGTCAGATTTTGGAAATTGAGAAAGATGCAGGAGTTCGCATTAGTCATGTTGTTGTGATGGGAATCGGGGAACCTTTTGATAATTATGATCAGTTAATTCATTTTATTGAAATCATCAATCATCCTAAAGCGTTAGCAATTGGTAGTAGACACATTACTGTTTCTACTTGTGGAATTGTACCTAAAATAATTGCCTTTGCTGATTTTCCTTATCAATGTAATCTAGCCATTAGTCTCCATGCACCGACAGATGAAATTCGAAATCAGATTATGCCGATTAACAAGAGATATCCTTTAGAGGAGTTAATTTCTACGTTAAAAAAATATTATGAAAAGACGAATCGTCGCCTTACATTTGAATATATTTTACTAGATGGAATTAACGATGATGAAGCTTGTGCTCTTTCCCTTGCACGTTTGTTGAAAGGTCTCAATTGCTATGTGAATCTGATTCCTTATAACGAGACCAATAACCTTACGTTTAAACGAAGTAGTGCTATACAAATTGCCAAATTTTATGATATACTAAAGAAAAATAAAATCCAAGTTACCATTAGACGAGAATTCGGGCATAATATTAGTGCGGCATGCGGTCAACTTCGAAGTAAAAAGGAGGAAGTATGAAATCATTTTATTTAACAGATGCAGGAAAAGTCAGAAGTCATAATGAAGATAGTGTTATTATTGTTCGAAATCACAATCACGATTATTTGATGGCTGTTGCTGATGGAATGGGTGGTCATTCGGCTGGTGAAGTGGCTAGTTCGATTGCGATTAGTTATTTGGGAAAGCATTTTAATGAGACGTTTTTTAATATGACGAAAGTGGATGCGGTCAATTGGTTACGAGATAGTGTGACAGAAATTAATCGGCTTATTTTTATGTATGAGAAAGATCATCCGGAAAGCAAGGGAATGGGGACGACTTTGGTTACTTCGATTGTGACAAAGGATTACATTTTATTTGGAAATATTGGCGATTCTTCTGGTTTTGTGATTAAAGATCAGCATCTTCATAAAGTAACATACGATCATACTTTGGTAAATCTTTTGGTTAGTGCAGGAGAGCTGACTGAGGAAGAGGCAAAGGAACATCCTAAGAAAAATGTTTTGATGAAAGCACTTGGTGCTAACGATCCGATCGATGTCGATATCTTTGATTGCGATATGGGGATCGATGCTATTATGCTTTGTAGTGATGGGCTTACGAACATGTTAGATGAGGAACAGATTGAGCGCGTGTTGCTTAGCGATTTAGAGATTGAAGATAAAGTTATTAAATTAATTCGAAAAAGTAATAATCGTGGGGGAACGGATAATATTTCTGTTAGTTATTTGATTTTAAATGAAGAGGGTGAAGAATAAAAATGGTAATAAAAGGGCAAAAAATTAATGATCGTTACGAGATTATTCGTAGTATTGGCGAAGGTGGTATGGCAAATGTGTATTTGGCACACGATACAATTTTGGACCGAGATGTTGCCATTAAAATACTTCGAGGGGATCTTGCTAGCGATGAAAAATTTGTAAGAAGATTTCAAAGAGAGGCGCTTTCTGCTTCTAGTCTATCTCACCCTAATATTGTTGAGATGTACGATGTTGGTGAAGATAATGGCAATTACTTTATCGTGATGGAATATATCGAAGGAAAAACGTTAAAACAACTTCTTAAAAAACGGGGATGTCTTACCTTAAGTGAAGCGATCGATATTATGCTTCAACTTACGGATGGAATGAGTCATGCTCACGATAGTTACATTATTCATCGTGATTTGAAACCTCAAAACATTATGATTAGCGATGATGGTGGCATCAAGATTACTGACTTTGGAGTGGCGATGGCACTTAATGAGACTCAACTTACTCAAACGAATTCGGTGATGGGAACGGTTCATTATCTTCCTCCGGAACAAGCTTCTGGCAAGGGAAGTACGATTCGTAGTGACATTTATTCCATGGGGATTATTTTCTATGAGTTACTTACGGGAATTCTTCCTTTTAAAGGAGAAAGTGCAGTTGAGATTGCATTAAAACATATGCGTGATCCACTTCCTAGTGTAAGAAAGCAAAATCCAGCAATTCCACAAAGTATTGAAAATATTATTTTGAAAGCGACGGCTAAAAATCCTAAGAATCGTTATTTAGATGCGAAAGCGATGCATCAAGATTTACTTACGGCTTTAAGCGATGAACGGATGAATGAGGCCAAATATATTTATCCTTATCCTGAACAAGATATGGATGATACGAAGGTTCTTCCAACGATTAAAGAGAAGAAGATTACGGAAGATTCTTTAGAAGATAGTATTGCTACTCCAATCGATGAAGACAATAGTATTAAAAAGACCAATCGTTGGATTTGGATTCTATCGGGAATTTTAGGGGTAATTATTGTTGTTATTGCCGCCATTTTCTTGGTTATTCCCGCTTTGACGGAAGTTCCTGATGTTCGGGTTCCTCAAGTTAAAGGTCTTTCTGTTGTCGAAGCAGAAGAAAAACTAAAAAAGGCAGGTTTCAACGTGGCTGTTGAGATCGAGCGAATCGAAGATGAAACGGAAAAGGGAAAAGTTGTTAAAACAGAACCTAGTGAAGGACGTAGTATTAAAAAAGGTAGTACGATTAAGATCTATGAGTCGCTTGGAATGGAGACTTATGAAATCGAAGATTATACTGGTCAAAACTACATTGCGGTTAAGACGTTACTTGAGTCTGTTCATAAATTAAAGGTAACTGTTGAGAAAAAAGAAGTTGAACAAAAAGAAGGCGAAGAAGATAAGGAATACAATGAACAGGAAATTGTTGGTCAAAGTGTAAAAGCGGGAACCAAAGTAGTTGAAGGAGACGAAATTATTCTCTATATTCCTGATATTTTTGAAGCATATCCTGATATGAAGGCGGAAGGTTGGACTTTGGAAGATGTCGAAGCATTTGCGAAAAAGTACAATTTGATTCTTACTGTTGAATACGAAGAAAATAGTCAATTTGCTAAGGGTATGGTCATTCGTCAATCGCGTGCACCTAAGACACCAATTTCTCCTGATGCTTCGCTTAAAGTTGTCATTGCAAAAGAATCGACATCAAAGAATCCGACAGGAGATCCTAATTTAGATGACTTGATTCCAAACGAGCCTGGAATGGGAAGTTCTAATACCGATGATGATAAGAATCAAACAGATAAGAAAGAATAGGGGGATGTTATGAAAGGGGAAATCGTTAAAATTTTATCTGATACACACTTTGTGAAGGTGAAAGAAGAAACGATTCCTTGTAAATGTCGGGGAAAATTTCGCAGTCAAGGGATTGTGCCACTAGTAGGTGATGTGGTTGAAATCGATTTAGAAAAGCAAGTGATCGAGAAGATTTTACCAAGACGAAATGAGTTTGTTCGTCCTGCGGTTAGCAATATCGATCAAGCTTTTCTAGTGACTAGTGTGAAACATCCCGATTTTTCTTTGGATCTTTTGGACAAACTTCTTTTGGTTATGGAACTTCACCATGTTGAACCAATCATTTGTCTTACCAAAGAAGATCTTTTGTCCAAGAATGAAAAAAAGCAAATTCATAAACAAATCTCCTATTATAAAAAGCTAGGATATTCTGTCGTTTCGAATCAAAAAATTCGTAAGATTCAAAAATTACTGAAGGGAAAAACTAGTGTTTTTACGGGACAGACAGGAGCAGGTAAAAGTACCTTGCTCAATCGTCTTAATAAAGAATTGTTGTTAGAAACAGGAGAGATTTCGTATGCTTTGGGCCGTGGGAAACATACGACGAGACATGTAGAACTTATTCCTATGTTCGAAGGAAAAGTGTTAGATACACCGGGTTTTTCTTCTTTGGATTTTTCCGATTATACAAAGGAGCAAATCCGCGATGGTTTTATCGAGTTTAAGAAATATCCTTGTCTTTATCAAGATTGTTTTCATGTAGGTGAAAAAAGTCAAGAATGCAAGGTGAAGCAGGCACTTGAAAATCATAAAATTTTAAAGACGAGATATGATACTTATTTGAAGATCATGAAACAAGCGAGGTGATTTTATGCAAGTAGCAGCATCTTTTTTGAGTAGTAGAAGAATACCTTACGATTTGGAACGACTCAATGTGACGGATGTCGATTACATTCATGTCGATGTGATGGATGGAAAGTTTGTAAAGAATAAAACGTTTCCTTTTCGTGAGATGAAAAAAATTTCGCGATATACATCAAAGCGACTTGATGTTCATTTGATGGTAATGAAGCCTAGCAAATACATTCGAGATTATGCGAGTTTAAATACGGCGTATCTTACAGTTCATCTTTCGACGAAGGAAGATACGAAAGAGTTGATTCAATTGATTCACTCTTATGGTATTAAAGCAGGGCTTGCCATTAGTCCCAATGAACCTATCGTTTCGATTCTTCCTTATATTCACGATATCGATCTTCTTTTACTTATGAGTGTCATGCCTGGTAAATCAGGGCAAGAGTTTTTTGTCGAAACACCTAATCGCTTGCAAGAGTTAAAGAAGTTGATGAAGGAAGAGGGGGCATCGTTTAAGATTAGTGTCGATGGTGGTATTAATGATCAAACGATCGCTTACGTTTCTTCTGATATCGTAGTAAGTGGTAGTTATCTACTACAAAGTCCGAATCTTGAAGAAGCCATCCAAACATTGCGTTAAATTAGGATACCTTTGTGGTATCTTTTTTATAAAGACTATTTACTTTTTAACGAATAATCATTATAATTTTAGTTAGAAAGGAAATGCGTTTATGAGTTATTATGATAAAATTATGAGTATTGTTAAAAAAAACAATGGATATGTAACAACGAGTGAAGTTGTGAAAAGTGGAATTGAAAGATTTTTTTTAACCAATATGGTTAAAAAAGGAGAGTTGATTAGACTTTCCAGAGGATATTATGGACTTCCCAATTATATCGAAGATGATTATTATAAAATATACTCAAGAAGTAAAAATGTCCGATTTTCTATGGCAACAGCACTTTATCTTCATCATTTATCTGATCGGAATCCTTTAGTGTATCACGTTACTTTACCATATGGATATAGTGGTATTTTACAAAAGCAAAAAGGAGTTGTTCTCAATTTTGTAAAGCGAGAGTTTCTTGATTTGGGGGTTATCGAAATGACTTCTCCTTTTGGAATGAAGATTAAAGTTTACGATGTGGAACGAACTATTTGTGATATTATAAAAAATAAACATAAAATCGATTCAGAAATTTTTTCTAAAGCATTAAAATCATATGCTACATCTAAAAATAAAAATTTGGCTAAACTTCATCAATATGCAAAAACTATGAATATTGAAAAAAAGGTAAGTCATTATATGGAGGTTTTATTATAAGTGAATAAAGATAAATTAAAAAGTATTATTTCAAAAAAAGCACGTGGAGATAGTGCTTTATCTGGACAACTTTATCAAATGTATTTTTTTGAACATATTTTGGATCGAATTTCAAAAAGCAAATATAAGCATAATATTATTTTAAAAGGTGGTCTTTTATTATCTTCTATTATTGGTAATGATATGCGTACTACAAAGGATATGGATGCTACTTTAAAAAGTGTTCCATTAAAAAAAGAAAATGTTCTCCAAATTATCGAAGAAATATTAAGTATCGATTTAAATGATGGAATTTCATTTCAAATAAAAGACATTAAAGATATACGTCAAGAAAGTGAATATGGAGGTTTTAGGCTTAATATATTATCTTGTCTGTCAACTGTTAAAGTTTATTTGTCCATTGAATTTACAACAGGGGATAAAATAACACCACGAGAAATAGAATATCATTATCATTCTCAATTTGAGGAGAGAGACATATCTATATTTGCCTATACAATCGAAACAGTTTTAGCAGAAAAATACCAAACCATTGTTGTTCGTGACATTTATAATACCAGAATGAAAGATTTTTATGATATTTATATTTTAATCCGAGATAATAAAGAAAAAATCGATTTTAAAAATTTCGTTATGGCAATCCATAATACTTTTAAAAATAGAGATACAGCGTTAAATATAGACGATATTAGAAAACAGTTTGATTCTATGAAAACGAACGAGCAATTAAGGAAATTGTGGAGAAATTATCAGGTTACAGCGCCATATTCTAGTGGTATTTCTTTTGAAAATTTGTTTGATGCTCTTGATTACATAACAAATATATTGAGTAACGAAATGATTGTTGTTTAATGTAAGAATATTATTTTATTTTTTGGGTGGTGATATTATGAAAAAAGTTGAATTACTTTCACCAGTTAGTAACATGGAAGCGTTACGCCAGGCGATACACAATGGTTGTGATGCTGTTTATCTTGGTGGTAAACGGTTTGGTGCTAGAAAATTTGCACCAAATTTATCTATGGATGAGTTAAAGGAAGCGGTTTGTTACTCGCACCTTTACGGGGTGAAGATGTACGTTACGGTGAATACTCTAATTAAGACCAATGAGATGGATTCTTTTTTTGATTACATTCGTTATCTTTATGAAATTGGAGTTGATGCGTTAATCATGCAGGATTTGGGGATGATTATGCATGTTCGTCATCTTTTTCCCGATTTTGAAATTCATGCTTCAACGCAAGTACACAATCAAAGTGAACAGACATTACAAGTATTAGAGTCGTTAGGAGTAAAGCGAGCTGTCCTTGCTCGAGAGTTATCGCTTTCAGAAATCAAACAACTTTCTACTTCGTTAGAATTAGAAGTTTTTATTCATGGAGCTTTATGTGTATGTTATTCTGGGTGTTGTCTTTTTAGTAGTATGGTAGGAGGTAGAAGTGGCAATCGGGGGGAATGTGCAGGAAGTTGTCGTCTTCCTTATCAGTTGTTAGAAGATGGTCGTATACGTTCTGATCCTTCCTATTTACTTAGTATGAAAGAGTTAAATACTTCTTTTTACATGAAGCAAATTTTAGATAGTAACGTTACTAGTTTAAAAATTGAAGGGCGGATGAAAAGTCCTGAATACGTTGGTTTTATTACGAAGTTTTATCGTACTTTAATCGATTCAATATACGAAGGAAAAGCTTTTGATTACTATCGTTTTGAAGAGCAGTTACAAACTCTTTTTACTAGAAAATTTACGAAGGGATATCTTTTTTCCGAGGAAAACGATCAGCTGGTCAACGAGAAAACACCAAATCATATAGGTCTTCCTATCGGGAAAGTTCTTTCCGTTACTCGTGATAAAATTAAGATTTTGTTGCAGCGCGATTTGGCTCAAGGTGATGGCATTCGTTTTTTAGAAAGCGGAAAGGGAATGATCGTCAATTATCTTTATCAAGAGAAGGGAAAGCTTATTTCCTCTGCTTCTAAGGGCGATACGATTTATGTCGATAATAAAGTGGGACTTCATCATTTGGATTCTGTTTCTAAAACATTCGATCATGTTCTTATCTCGTCACTTCAACGTTATGAAGAAAAGAAGATTCCTGTTTCTTTTCATGTTAAAGCTAAACAGGGGGAATTCATCAAAGTTACGATTTGTGATGGGAAACGCGAATTGGAAATAGAAGGGGATTTGGTGCAGGAAGCAAAGAATGCTCCGATCGATAAAGAGAGAATCGTAACAGTATTTGAAAAGTTAGGAGATACCCCTTTTCTTTTAGAGAGAATCGATATCGACATGGATCCTTCTATTTTTCTTCCTGTTTCTAAGTTGAATGAGATTCGAAGAGATGCTGCTAATTTGTTGATCGAAGCGAGAAGAAAAAGTGATCGAGTTTTCGTTCGTCAGGAAGAGACGTATCCTGTCGTTTCTCCTTCCTTGACAAAACGCATTTTGATTTCTGTTCAAACGGAAGAACAGTTGGAAGTTGCTCTTCGTCACAAAGACTATGCTTATGTTGTTTCTTCTTTTGAATTATATCGTCGTTATATCGATAAAATTCCACATCTATTCTACCGAATGCCTCGCGTTTCATTTGAGCAAAGAGATTATTCTAACGTTAAACATCTCGTTGTAACGGAACTTGGTGGAGTGATGCAACAGAGTGGTCACGATTTGGTTGGCGATTATTTTCTCAATGTTTGCAATCCATATTCTGTCTATTTTTATCATACGAAAGGATTAAATAGCATTTGTCTTTCTCCTGAAATGAGTGATGGAGAGATTCCTTTGTTGATCGATCATTATCAAGCTCTTTTTGGAAGTAAACCTAACTTGGAAAAAGTTATTTATGGTAGATATGAGTTGATGATTATGAAGTATTCCCCGTTGGCTAAAGTAGGAAATAGCATTTCGCTTCACAAACATCACTACGCTTTAAAAGATCGAAAGAACGAAGTTTATCCTCTTGTTTTAGAAGATGGTATTACGCACATTTACCATTCTAAGTGTATCGATGATCTTGCAAAAATACCTATTTATCAAGATATGGGAATTTCTAATTTCCGTATTGAACTATATCGGGAAACCAAAGAAGAAATGGAAGCGTTGCTCGATCGACTTTGTATCTTGTTTCCGTTTTGTTAGAAAAGTAAATTTCATCAAAATCAATTGATCTTTGCTTTTACTTTTGTCAATATAAAGAATTTAAAGGGTAGTAACATCATTTTACAAAGCAATTTATTTTAGGAGGTAAATACAATGAAAAACGAAAAAATGAAATTAGAACATGCTATGAATTTTTATATGTTAGTAAATGATCTTAAATATATAATGGAGGATGGCTATCAAAGTATTGCAGATCAAATATATGGTTCTATGATTTTAGCAACAGCGATCAATTCTGAATATGGTAAGGTAGATAATCTTGGAGTAACTATCAGAATGATTTTGTTACAAACGATCGATAATGTTTATCATGATGATTCGAAACGTATTTTAAAAAGAATCGATAAGGGAGATTTTAGTCATAAATATGCTAATTTTGCTTTTGAATGTATGACGATAGAAAGTATAATGGAATATTATTTTGAACAATTTACTCAGGAAGAAGATATTCATACAAAAGATGTTACAACATTATATACAATTGCTAAAAATTATGGTTTGACTGATTATTTTGGAAATGATGATAATAAGAATTTTGAAGTATTTAAATTTTATTATTTAAATAGGGTTTTAAAGAAGAAAGTGCGTAGTGGTTGGGATTCGAGTCATTGGAATGTTTCTAGTGATCGGATTGAGAGAATTTCAGAACATGTAGTCGGTACGATTGCTTTAGCGATAGCACTTGCTACGGAATTTGATTGTGATATTGATTTAGATGAGGTATGTTCTGTATTGGCCATCCATGAGGTTGGTGAAATTAGTATTGGCGATATTACCCCATTTGATGGTATAACACCAGAACAAAAGCAAGAAATAGAACATAGAGCTATCATTAATGTTATCGGTAATCTATCCAATCGTCATAATATGGTTCATTCCATTTTTGAATTTGATGATCAAAAGACTAATAATTCTAAATTTGCACATTATTGTGATAAATTAGAAGCTGATATACAAGCGAAAGTGTATCAAGATATGGGGTGCCAGCACTCGTTATCTGAACAACAAAATAATGTAGTATTTAAGAGTCCAAAAATTCAAAAAATGATTGAAAATGGTGCTACTACGGCATTCGATATCTGGTATGAATGGGATAAATTAATCTATCAGGAGGAACCTGTATTTAGTAAAACTTTAAATTATGTAAGAAATACGAAACTTAAATAAAATTGTATTGGCAAAAATTCAAGATTAACTTTGTCGTTTATGAATTTTTGCTATTTTTTTTGATCCTTGTATTATGTTTAAATTTCTTTTTTTTCTTTTGCGATTATGCTATAATGTTAGTAGTTTAGAATAGGAAGGTGTAAAACATGGATGAGAAAGAGATGAAGGAAAAAGAAAATGTACAAGAAGAAGCACAGGTGACAAATGGGGTAGTGGAGATTCATTCTGATCTCGATCCAAAAGAAGATCATGAAGAAATAAAAGGTACTTTCCCTTCAGCAAAAACAGAAATAGAGTCATCTTCTTCACATAAAGGATGGTCTGTCATATTCATTTTTGTTATTCTTTTTGTTATGGTGGGGCTTTTTCCTACTATTTCGAAAATGATGTCTGATTGGAAAGCATCACGTAGTGAATTATCTGCTACCGTTGATCCATTAAATCCTGATTTAAAATACGATGTATTATTATGTACCCTCAATCGTTCTCATGAAAAAGGGAATCTTATTGTTTCTCAATATCTCTATCATTATAATGGTAGATTGAAAAAAACAAAAACGATTACAGAAACGATGGGAAACAAAAAGGAATTAGAAAAAACACATTCGCTTTGTCAAAATTATATGAAAGAAATTAAACAATACGAAGGATTAGATGGTACTTGTTCTTTGAAAAAGTCAAGTCAGATCAATACGCAAATTGTCGATTATAAAAAATTGGATATGGAATTACTTCATCGTAATTTTGAGGAAACAGAAGGTTTCTACCCTGAGTTTTCTCTCGATGAGTCTGTGTCATCGATTGAACTTTTGCTTTATGGAGCAGGATACAGTTGTTCTAATTCCTAATATAAAAATGTTTCGTAATTTTTCTAAATTATGGTAGAATAATATGAAAGGGAAGGTGGTAGAATGGGTTCTATGAAAAATAAGAAGAGTTTTGTTCCTTTAAAAAATTATTTGATTCTTGGTGGTATTGTTTTAGCGACAGTTCTTTTAACGTGTTATATTTTGTTTCAATATCGAGCTTATCGAGCGTATCAGTTAACCATTCCTATTTTGCGTTCTGTCGTTCCAGAAATAACCGAGAAAGAAGTCGATCATTACATTCAAGAGACAGAAGATATCTTTCTTTATATTGGTAAACCGACGGATCCAAATTGTCGTTCTTTAGAAGAACAGTTTAAAAAGATTATTGAAAAGTATTCGTTAAAAGATAAAATCGTCTATCTCAATTTAAGTGATGTAGAAGATACCGATTTGTTCTTTAAAAACTTTAATCAGTCTTATCCTTATTCTAAAGAGCTTCTTGTTTATCCTGCTTTATGTCAATTTGAAAATGGTGAATTAAAAATGGTGATGCAAGGAGATGCCGATCATCCTCTTACTGCATTTGATATTGAACGATTTGTCGATATTTACAATATTGGAGAAGATGAATGAACCATATTGTTTTATACGAACCAGAGATTCCACAAAATACAGGGAACATTATGAGAACTTGTGTTGCAACAGGTACTCATCTTCATTTGATTCAACCACTCGGGTTTTCTTTGGATGAAAAACATTTGATTCGAAGTGGCGTAAACTATATCGATAAACTTCATTATACTGTTTATGAAAATTTTGAGGAGTTTAAAGAAAAAAATCAAGGTGTCTACTACTATTTTACAAGATATGGGAGAAAGCCACATACTTCGTTTGATTATCAAAATGAAGCGAAAGAGAATTTATATTTTATTTTTGGAAAAGAGTCGACAGGGATTCCTAAAGAAATTTTAAAGGATGATCTAGATCATTGTATGAGAATTCCCATGACAGATCATGTTCGTGCTCTCAATTTATCGAATTGTTGTGCCATTATCATTTATGAAGCATTAAGACAACAAGGTTTTCCTGATTTATTGTTTGAAGAACCTCATAAAGGTGCAGATTATTTAGAAAGATAGAAGCAATACTTTGTGTATTGTTTTTTTGTCATCTATTCTTTCTTAAAAAGTAAAATAGCATTTCTGTTTTTATTGCAATAAAAGAGGTTGTAATGAAATTCATTACAGCCTCTATTTGATATAGCCATTTGATTTTAGTTTGTTTGTAATGCGATCGTTTGATACGGCACCACTGATTCTTGTAAGAAGAGATTCTTCTTCTCCTTCTTCGATGAAGATAACATTTGGTGTTCCTGAAACATTGGCAATTTTATCTAGTTCTTTTCGTTCTTCTTGAGTCATTTTTGTTAGATTGATTTTATATGCTTTTAGTTTATTCTCTTTTAGGATGCTTTCAAATCTTGGTGTAAAATCTTGACAAGCGGAACATCCATCTTGCATGACTTCGATCATGAACGATTCTTTATTTTCGACCATTTGGGAAAGTGTTTTATAATTAATTTCTTCTAGTCCATACGACCCATTTCCTTTACAACCACTTACCATACATACCATAATGAAAAGGCAGATGGTTATATGTATTACTTTTTTCAAGTCTTTTCACCTCATTATTAGAATAGCATATTTTTTTATGTGATACAATATCTCGTAACATTTAAAACGTGAAAGTGTCTATTCTCAATCGGTATTGATTGACTATATATACTTTCTTGTTGTATACTTTTTATAGAGTAGAAAGAAGTGATTTGGATGGAAAAATGTCAGAAAAATCGTAAGTGGGGGGGGACCTTACTAGACAAATAAACTTTGTCACTTCTTTGTTGTGTTCTAATACAGGATAAGTGTATCCTGTATTTTTCAGATTTTTATATGAAACTATTATGACTGGTGGTGATCAAAATGAGTCGATTTAAATATGTTTGGAAACGGATTGTTTCCAATAAAAAAGTATTGGTTCTAACAATTCTCTTTCTTTTTGCTATTCTTTTTTCTATCATTCATTTGAGTTATGCTCTTTTTAGTGTTCATACGGAGAAAAAGGGGGCATTCACACTTATTGTACCAGAACTTAATTATCAGATAGAGTCCGATTCTTTCGATGAGAGTAAATCGTTAATGGTGGGTGCTGGTGAAAGGGAAACCATTCAAGTAACGGTAACGAATGCTAATGAGGTGGCGTCCCAGTTTAAATTTTATTATTTGGGAAATGATAGTAGTCAAGTTAGTGTGTCTTATCATAAACATGATAGTTATACGGATGGAGTTGGAACGTTAGCGTCAAAAGAAATGGGTACTTTTTTGATTGTGATTGAAAACTATTCTAGTAAGAATGTCACAATTACGCTTGGAGTACAAGGGGGATTATTAAATCGTGAACTTACTTTAAACCAAGGGAAAGAATTAACTGAACTTCTAGAGTACATGGATGAAAGTGGAGCGAATCGCCCTGTTCTTGTGCAAGGGCAAATTCCTGTTATATACGATTCTACCAATCAAGTGTGGGTAAAAGCAGATACTTCTAAAAAATGGTACGATTACGATCAACAAGAATGGGCCAATGTTGTTACGGTGAAGGAAACGGGAACGAAGACGAGAAGTGAATACATGAATGCGAGTGC
>CAZJKO010000016.1:0-20588 GCA_964546995.1 uncultured Muribaculaceae bacterium
ACACATTTGTTTTCGTTCCCTTTAGTTGTAGGGTAAACCATGCATAACTTCCACCAATGACTAACACAAGCACCAAAAGAATGCTCATGCAGATCACAAATACTTTTTTATTTTTTTCTTCTTTGATCATTTATAACACCTCTACTTTACTTTCTATTATAAAATAATTTTTATCGTTTTCTTTATTTTGTCATGTTTTTCGTTTTTTCATACACCAAAAAACACAGGATAATTTTACCCTGTATTTTTGCATAAAAAAGAAGTGATTTCCTTTACTTGTCTAGTAAGGTACCCCCCCCCGCATGAGGGCTTTTTCTATTTGTAGCATGGTCATCACTCCTGATTTCTTTTTAATAATTTCGATTGGTTAAGAATGGAGGTAAATCGAATTCTCCATCATCACTATCGTCGTCTTCTTCATTAACATCTGGTGCTGTACGTGTTACTCGACGTGTTGCAGGTTGTTGGCTTGTTTGTTGTTGCTGTGTTGTATATAATGGTTCTTTATGGTTTCCTTTGTCGAATCCTGTTGCAATGACGGTTACGATTACTTCGTCTGTTAAGTTTTCATTGATCACAGAACCAAAGATCGTATTGATGTCGGTATTTGCTGCAGCACGAACAACTTCTGCTGCTTGTTCTGCTTCGAAAAGGGTTAAGTTTACGCCACCTGTGATATTGATAATGGCATCGGTTGCTCCTGAAATTGACGTTTCTAGAAGTGGACTAGAAACAGCTTGCTTAGCCGCTTCAATCGCACGATCTTCGCCCATTCCCATACCGATTCCAATAATGGCATTACCTGATTTTTCCATGACAGCTTTTACATCAGCAAAATCCAAATTGACAAGTCCTACTACTGCAATTAAGTCAGAGATCGATTGCACACCACGACGCAATACATTGTCTACTTCTTTGAACGCTTCTAACATTGGTGTTGTTTTATCGATGATTTCACGTAAACGATCGTTTGGAATGACAATTAACGTATCGACATGTTTTCTTAATTCCTCTAATCCTTGTAGTGCATTTTCCATTCGTTTCTTTCCTTCGAATGAGAATGGTTTGGTTACAATGGCTACTGTAAGTGCTCCTAAAGCTTGAGCAATTTCCGCAATTACTGGTGCAGCACCTGTTCCAGTTCCTCCACCCATACCACAAGTCACGAAGACCATGTCTGCTCCTGCTAATACTTCTTCAATTTCCTTTTTGCTTTCGACAGCAGCTTCTCTTCCAATTTCAGGTTTTGCTCCTGCCCCTAGTCCATCTGTTAGCGATGATCCAATTTGGATTTTAATATCTGCTTTCGAATTGTTTAATACTTGTAAATCCGTATTGGCAACGATAAATTCGACACCTTGAACACCTGATTCCACCATGCGGTTGACAGCGTTTCCACCACCACCACCGATACCGATGACTTTTATTTTGGCTAATTGATCCATTTCTAATGGTCCTCCGAACATACTGTTTCCTCCTTCATCTTAAAAACGTCCAAATAATTTATGTATGATCGCATCTTTTGATAAATTTCCTATTTTCTTTTTTCCTTTGGCTTCTAGTTGTTCATCTGAAACCATCGTATACTCTTGGCCTCGCAAAGATAATTTTTGATCAAAATACTTGATCATGCCAAGGACACTAGCATACTTATTTTCTCTAGCACCTATGGTCGTCATATTCAATGTAACGGCTTTTTTTCCTAGCACATTGTTGACAAGATAAGGGAATCCTGCCATTTCGCTTATGCCGCCTGTTATTATTATATAACTTATTTCGCGATTTGTTAAGAGGTTTATTTGTTTTTTCGCAAGTTTTAAGATTTCTTGCAATCTAGATTCTACGATTTCTGAGATTTCCCCTTGGTTAAAGACTAGTTTTTCTTGGGTATTACTATCGATTTCTAATACATCGTTGTAGTCTGCATAACTGCTACTACTTACCGCAAATGTTTCTTTTAATTTTCTTGCTGTCATTTTATCTACTTTGTATATATAACAAATATCGTGATCGACATAACGACTTCCTACTTCGATCACAGCATTTTTAATCATAATTCCTTTATTAAAAATCGATATGGTCGTCGTTTCAGCACCAATGTTGATGATAGCTCCCGTTTCTTTATCGTAAGCGGGTCTTCTTCCTTCGTAATAATCTCCCGTCGTAGAAAAGCATACATCTACTACTTCGATTTTGGCTTTGCTCACAGCTTCCACAACGGCATAAAGTTCTTCTTTTAGAATGGTTGAAATGACAACTTTTACTGCTAAAGAAGTGCCTTTTCTTCCTTTGGGATCATCTATTTTTTCTTCTTGTTCATCGATGGTAAAGTAAATAGGCATGGCTGTTACTAACTCTTCGGCTTCTCCTACTTGTCCTAATAAAGCATCTCTTAAGACATTGACGACATCTTCGCCTTCGATGACCTTTTCTTGATCGAAGACGACTAACCCTTCCAAGATAGAAAAGGCACAAGTTGCACTTGGAACCGTGATAATGGCTTTATCGACTGAAAACGAAAGAACTGCTTCTACTTCTTCTTTGGCAAGAGCAATCGATCCTGCTAAACTAGACGTATCTTTGATTTTTCCTTTTTTCATTCCTACGGTTCGAACAGAACTCGATGCTAGTACATGAAATTTTCCATCTACTTGTTCTGTTACTACCATCTTTATACTATCGTTTCCGATATCGATACCAGTATAGATTTTTTTCATGAACTTCATAGCACCTACCTTTCTACCATTAATTTCATTATACTAAAACAAAAAGAAAAAGTAAATCCTTCTTTTCCTTACTCCATAATTTGGAAATGATTTCCCGAATCCAAATAAAGAATTCCTTTTCTTCCTTCTAGTTGAGGTAAGACATCATCGTAATAATTAATCATATTAAATTTGGTAAGAGTCAGATAAACACTATTTCCATCATCCATATAGAGTAAAAAGCGATCTTTATCAAATTCGTTTGGACGATATTCAATTTCTGAAATTTTTCCTAATATGTCTGGTTTCATCTTCAAAAGTCCTTTGATAAATGCTTGGTATTTGGTATTGGGAACATAATTCATAAGTTTGGGAATTCCTAGTATCTTTTCGTCTTTATCGGGTAAATACTCGCGTTCGTTTTCTAATACAATTTTGTTATCTTGTTGTTTTTGGAAAAGTACTTTGTATTCTTCTATCTCAATTTCTACGACATGATAAAACTTTTTCTTTACTTTTACGGTTTTAATGAATGGACTCGATAGTAATCTTCTTTTTATAGAAGAAGAGCTCGTCCAATAAAAACTTGGATAGTCTTTTAAATTGGCTTTTTCAATGAGTTCTTGATCACTTACATAATTGTTTCCTAGGATGAGGATATTTTCTATTTTGGTTTTTAAATAATAGTCCAAGCCAAAATAGACTACTACTAATAGAATGATGATTAGTAGTAATCTTCCTAAACGTAATTTTCGTTTTTTGACTTTGACTTTCCCCATGATCTACTCCCAATTGACAAATTCTTGTTCTACTTTTAATTTTATTTGATGTTTTTCCCATACTGTTTCTTCTACTAGTTCGATTAAATCTTTGATATCTCGTGCTTTGGCATTTTGATCATTGACAATAAAATTAGCGTGTTTTTCACTGATTTTAGCACCACCACGTCTCAATCCTTTTAGGCCTAATTCTTCGATGATTTGACCTGCGAACATTCCTTCTGGATTTCTGAAAACACTTCCTGCAGAAGGATACTCTAGAGGTTGTGATGCTAGACGACGTTTTTTACGATCCCGAACGATTTCTTCTAGTTCTTTGACGTTTCCTTTTTTTAATCGTAAGGTTGCTTCTAGACAGATGTAATCTTTATTTTGGGATAAAAAGGAACTACGGTAATGAAAGTTTAATTCTTTATTGGTTAACGTGATTACACGGTCATCTTTGGTTAAAACTTTGCACTTTTGAACGACATAGCCCATATCACTTTTATAGGCTCCTGCATTCATGTAGACTGCTCCTCCTACACTTCCCGGAATTCCTGTTGCAAACTCGAGACCTGACAAGCCTTTCTTGATGGTTTGATAACTTAGTTTGACAAGAGGATATCCTGCTCCTACTGTAACTTTGTTCTCTTTGATTTCTAATTTATTAAAATAATCTAATTTAATGATGACTCCCTGATAAGGACGATCACTAAATAAAACATTGGAACCATTTCCCAATACTTTGTAGGGAATTTCGTGATGTCTTAAAAACCTTCTTAATTCAATTAGATCTTTGCTTGTTTTCGGAGAAATGACTAGATCGGCACGCCCTCCTACTTTGTATGTGGTTAACTCTTTTAGTAAGACATTTTCTTCTACTTTTCCCCAATCTTTTTCTTTGATTTCTTCAATTACTGCTTTATTCATGTTTGGTATCCTCTACTAATTTTTTTACTACTTGATATATTTTGGTTGCACTATCTTGGCAACCTAATTTCTTGGTATTTTCTTTCATTTTGCGATACAACTCTTTATCGTTTAAGATGGTATCGATCAATGGAAGAAGCGTGTCTTTATTAACGTTTTGTTCTTCGATGATTTCGGATGCTCCTTTGTTTTTTAATACTTCTGCGTTTTTCATTTGGTGGTTGTGTGTTACATAAGGAGATGGTACAAAAATCGTTGGAAGGCCAATCGACGTTAACTCTGCTATGGTACTTGCTCCTGCTCGCGAGATAAAAAGATCACTCGCTTTCATTACTTCAATTAAATTATCGAGATAAGGAACCACTTTGACATTGCTTGGAATTTCTATTTTGCCATATTCTTCAAAATAATTCTTTCCTGTTACTACCATCACTTCGTAAGCTTTTTCTTTAAAACAAGGAATCATTGCTTTCATTTTCTCTGTTATTGTTTTTGAACCGAGCGAACCCATCACTATTAAAACGAGTTTTTTATTATCATTTAGATGAAAGTCTTTTTTGCTTGCTTTTTTTACTTTTGTTATTTCTTCACTTCTGGGGTTTCCTGTATAAATCGTTTTCTTTTTGTCAAAGTAATTTATGCTTTCTTCAAAAGACACACCAATCTTATCTACATAGTGGGATAAAAAGCGATTCGAAAGGCCTGGAATGGAATTTTGTTCGTGGATAAACGTTTTTACTTTTTCTTTGTGTGCTGCATACACAACGGGAGCCGTGATATAACCACCAATTCCCAAAACCACATCCGGCTTAAATTCTCGGATCAACTCTCTCGTTTTTTTGATTCCTTTCCAAAAGCAGTGAATGCTTTTTCCGTTTTTCCAAATTCGTTTTCGTTCTAGTCCTTTCATTTCTAACCCTACATAGGGAATATTTAAAGCAGGAACGATATCTTTTTCCATGCGGTCCGTTGTCCCAATATAAAGGAATGTACTAGAGGGTTCCATTTCTTTTATTTTTTTTATGATGGCTAAAGCAGGATAAATGTGGCCTCCCGTTCCTCCTGCACTTACGATTACTTTCATGGTATCACATCCTTCTTTTATTATATCATAAGTCTATGACAAATGACGTTTAAAAAACTAAATCTCCCATAAAAAAAGAAAGATTGATGAATTTTAAAAATCGTTTCTTCCTTCTTGAACTCCATCTACTCGAATGACGGCATGAAAATGATTACCATTAATTTCAATTCCTGCATTTTGATCAATCCATAGTCTTAAGGCATATTCATTCTTCTCTCCTGGAGCAAGCGTTCCTTCATCGATGACCTGTTCTGTCACAGAACTTAATAGTTGTGGAGAGCTAATATTTCTATTTTTTAACAAACTGTATTTTACTTTAGAAAATGAAAGTTGTTTTAGACCACAGTCATCGTTCGCAATGGCATCTTCATTATAAATGACACGAATACGGTAATGAGCAGAAAGGGTTCCTTTGTTTTCTAAATCGAACATATAGGCATCTCCTACCATGCCTACTTCATCTAAAACAGGAACGGCCTTGTTTACGGTGATTGCTTCGCCTTTGCTTTCATCTAACACCAAAACCAATGTACCAGTCGTTACTATATTAGGATTTTTTCCAGGTTTATAATAGCGAAACGCTGCATACGTTGTCCCCATGATCACAAGCAAAAGACAAAGAAGACAAATAAGCCCTAAAAAAGCTCTTTTATTTCGACGATCCAACTCCTTCATTTGATCTTTTATTCTTGCTTTTTTCTTTGTTTGTTTCATTCTTTTTGTTTCCATTTGTATCACCCTACCATACTAATAACATTATACCTTTTTTTTGTTTTTCTGTAAATCCCAATTTTCGTTTTCTTCTTTTTCTTAAATCGATTGATTAAAGTTTTTAAAACAAGGTATAATAAAGATGAGGTGGAAACGATGAAAAATAAAGTTGTCATTATTGGATGTGGAAATGTTGGGATGAGTTATGCTTATGCTCTTTTGAATCAAAAGACAAAAGTTACTGATCTTATCTTAATCGACATTAACAAAGAAAAAGCCATTGGAGAAGCGATGGATTTGAATCATGGTCTTGCGTTTGGTCCTAGTAAAATTGTCATAAAAGCTGGTGATTATTCTGACTGTAGTGATGCTTCTATTATCTGTATTGCAGCAGGAGCCAATCAGGAAAAAGGCGAAACGAGAATGGATCTAATCTATAAAAATACGGAGATTTTTCGTTCGATTGTGAAAAAAGTCATGGAAAGTGGTTTTAAAGGAATCTTTCTTATTGCTACGAATCCTGTCGATGTTATGACCTATGTTACGTGGAAAGAATCATGGTTAGATCACAATAAAGTTATCGGGACAGGGACGACACTCGATACAGCAAGATTACGGTTTTTGATCAGTGAGAAATTAAGTATCAATCCTAAAAACATTCATGCTTACGTCATGGGAGAACATGGCGATAGCGAATTTGTTGCTTGGAGTTCAGCTACTGCAGGACTCATCAAGCTTACGGATCTTTTAAGTAAAGAAGAACAGCAAAAAATCCATGCCATTGTAAGAGATGCAGCATACGAAATTATCGATCGTAAGGGAAATACATCTTATGGAATTGGGATGAGTTTGGTACGGATTACCAATGCTATTTTAGAAGATGAAAACACGATTTTATCGGTCTCTTCGTACGACGTTAAAAACGATTGTTTCATCGGAGGTCCTACTATTTTAAATCGACAAGGAGTGAGCAAAAGACTCTACATCGATCTTTCGAAAGAAGAAGAAGCAAAACTACAAAAATCAATCGATATCATAAGCGAAGCCATAAAAAGTATCGATACAAAAAAAGACGATTCCCAAGGGTAATCGCTTTTTTATTGGCTTTTTTATTTATTTATAACAACAACGGCACGAGCACCATTGTCATTACGTGTTGCTTCTTCTGTATGAACATAACCACCACGATCCACATACATCGCGTTCGTCCTACGAAGTGAATACGCCGACATGGTCCAGTATCCATAATTAATTCCGTATTCTCCTCCTGTTACTTCTACTGTCCCTCCGTTACTTGTTGAATCATATAAATAATTATTCATCCAATTGGGACAGGATTGATCGGAACTTGTACATCCTAATTTCCCTGCTTCTTGAGCTGTGATCATTCTTGCTTTTCCAGTTCTGTTTCCTAACATATACGTATTTGCTGTACATGTTACTTCATTGCTATCAAAACCACACCCTGTGAATGAATTCCCATTAAAAGGAGTAACACCCATCGTGTAGTTTTGATCATTTACATTCATCCATCCGCTTGTCGCAATATCTAAGGCAGGTAGTACGACGAGTGGGCCTTCAATCGTATCTTCTATTCCATCGATCTCATTACACCATTTCGTTGCGTAAATTGTATTCTCTCTTTGCTGCATCGTAAGGGTACCATCTTCATTGTCACTAATTACATGAAAATACTTTGTCTCGCTATCGTTCACTTGATACTTTACAATTGTTCCAGGTGTATACGTTTCTGGAGCTGTTTCCATTTTGCTACAAGTCTCCTCTTCTCCTGTGATGCAATTCATTGCATCATATTCATACAAAGCTAGGATATTTTTGTTCGTCTCGCTCGGCCCTTTCTCTTCTTGTTGTTGTGATTGTGTTGCTAAAACTCTAATTTTTGTTCTTACTACTTGGCCCATCGCTTCATTTCTGGTATTTTCATCAATCCATAGTCTTAAATCATAGGTAATTGTCGTATTACCATCAATTGTTCCTTGATCTAATACTCTATTTGGATTTTCTCCCGTTGTCGAAAGTAAGGCCGTCGTCTTGTTACCATCTTTGATCAGTTGATATTTTATTTTGGAATCGGCCATTCTCGTTTCATTTTCTTCTAAAGTAATATCATCTAAATAAATTGTATATTCACTCGGCATATCACCATGATTTTCTAATGTAAAGTGATAGGGATCTAAAGTTTCTCCTACTTCATCTAACATCGGTACAGCTTTTTCACTGTTTATTCCTACACTATTTTCATCATTTAGTATTAATGATAGTGTTCCTGCTTTTAACACATTCACTTTGGTTCCATTTAATTGTAATGTGAACCATGCATAGGTTCCTCCAATCACTAAAACAAGCACTAGTAATATACTCATTCCAATCATGAATAGTTTCTTTTTATTTCTTTCTTGTCCCATTGTACCTCTCCTATCTTTACTTTCAGTTTATCATAGTTTTTGATGCCATACAAGTTTTTACATAAGAAAAAGAATGAACGCTTTCATTCTCTAACTTGTTTTACAAGCTTCTTCTCCATTTTTATCTTTACAAGATAACGTGACATGGTATTGATATTGGTTCTTATGTTTAGTTACTGTTACACTACTACCATTCGAACAATCTAAATTGTTGTTACTAGCAATGGGAAATTCTTTATTGATTTCTTGATAGGTAAAAGTAACAGAACCACCTGTTTCTAACTCAGGAAGATCTTTTCGTTTTTGATCCATTAATAGTTTGGTTTTTTCGATTAAAATATCTTCATAATAATCACATGATGATTTTTCATATTTTTTGGTTAGTTGGGCTACAGCAGGAAAAACCATCACTGTAATCAAACCAATAATAGCAATGACAACTAATACTTCTACTAAGGTAAAGCCTTTTTGATTCATCTTATCACACCTCATCTTATTAAGATTGTAACATGATCTTTCGATCATTTCAAGGCGAGGATTACTCTTTATCTAAGACATCAATAATATATGGTACAACTTGTTTCTTTCTTGAAACACAGCCTGGCAAGAAGTGTCCTTGTTCGATGTTATCGATGGAATATGCTAATTCTAGAACATTTTTAGCACGATCACTATAAAGAACATACGAACCATTTTTGATAATATCTGTTACAAACAACGTTTCAAAAAGATGATTGTTATTTTCTGCTACTTGGTTTAAAAGGGTAACGTATTCGTCTAGTTCCTCTTTTATTTCATCAAAATTCATCGTCATAATTTGACCAATACCAATATTTTTATCATTGATTGTAAAAATTTTGTAATCCGTATAGAGAAGTTCTTCTTTGGTTTTGCCTTTTAGTGATGTTCCTGCTTTTAATAATTCTGTTCCATACACTTTATAATCTACGCCTGCTATTTTAGAAAGTGCTTCTACTGTTTGTTTATCGATTTCTGTCGTCGTTGGTGATTTTAATATCAATGTATCAGATAAAATTCCCGATAACATCATACCGGCAATTTCTTTCGGAATTTTAATGTTACTTTCTTTATATAAATAATAAATAATAGTATTGGTACTTCCTACCGCCATATTACGGAAACTGATCGGTGCTTTCGTCGTCAAACTACCTAAATTATGATGATCGATAATCTCTAAAATATCGGCATCTTCAATGCCATCGGCACTTTGTGCTTTTTCGTTATGATCCACTAGTATCACTTTTTTTCTATTTTTTTCGTTTAGATCCGTCAAACGAAGAAGTCCTAAACATTCTCCTTTTTTATTTAAAATTGGATAATTCGTGTGTTTTAGTTTATTATTGACTTCTAGAAAGTCATCGACATAGTCGTTTTCTTCGAAACTAACAGGACGACTGTTTACTAAGATATTCTCAATATAATTACCATAACTAATCAACTTTGACGTATGGAAACTATCATATGGTGTTTTGATGATGTTTACTTTGTTCTTTTTCGCTAATGCAATATGTTCTTTTTGAAGATCATTTCCTCCTGTTATGACAATCATTTTGACTTTGGAATTAATGGCATATTCGATGATATTATGACGATCTCCTACTATTAAAATCATATTTGGAGACAGTGTGACATTTTCCATAAATGTACTACTTTTATAAGATGCAACCAAGAGGTTTCCTTCTATTTCTTCATCAAATTTGAGAACTTCTTCCCCTTTTAATACATTTACAATATTATCGTAGGAAGAGTTTAATCTTTCAAAATTACCATTGACTAATTCTCTTGCTAAATCTTTAATCGTAATTAATCCTAAAAAATTCTTTTTGGAATCGATGATGGGCAATCCTGTAAGACCATTGTCATTCATATAGTGAAATGCTTTTTCGATCGATGCTGTTTTGTCCATATAGCATCCTTTGGTATAAGATACATCCTTTAACTGTAATCTTACATCATTTAAATACTTTGGTTCTGGCACATGAAAGTAATCGAGAGCAAACTTGGTTTCTAAGTTGACAGAACCCAGTATTCTAGGGGATGTTTTATATCCTAATTGATTCTTTAAATACGATAAACTGATGGCAGAAGTTACCGAATCTGTATCTGGTTTTTTGTGTCCAAAAATATAAATTGTACTCATGTTTTCACTCCTCATTCATTTGACATTTAGTATATCAACACAAACAGCATCATTATACCATATTTTACCCATATTGAACAGTTTTATGAAGCTATTTCTTGGATTTTTTTACTCTAAGTAAAAAGAACTTCTTATAAAGAAATCCTTTTTTGATTATTTGTCGATGACAACGACAGCACGAGCACCGAAATCCGTATTCGTCGTAGGATACAAATAGTAAACATCCCCATGATAAGGTACATATATCGCAATTGTTGAATCAGAAGAAAGAGCTGACATCGTCCAATATCCATAGTTATTTCCATAATCTCCCCCTGTTTGGTTTATCGTTCCGCCATAACTGGTTGAATCATATAAATAATTGTTCATCCACGTGGGACAGGATTCATTTGCTCCCGTACACCCTAATCCATTCGCTTCTTGTACGGTAATCATTCGGGCCTTTCCTGTTCTCTTTTCTAATGTATACTTATTTATTGTGCATTCCGTTAAACTGCAACCTGTAAATTCGTTCGTCTTGAAAACTGTAGTTCCCATTGTATACTTTTGATCATTTACGTTGGTCCAGTCCTTTGTCGCATTTTCAAGGAAAGATAATGCCGTCAAAGGTCCCTTGCTATTATCGTCTTTCACATCGTACCACGGAACCTTATAGATCGTATTCTCTCGTTGTTGCATGGTCAAAGTACCTTCTTCTTCATTATCACTGATGACATGAAAATACTTCGTTTCACTATCATTTACTTTGTACTTTACTATTGTTCCTGCTTCATAGGTAGTTGGTCGTTCTGTTAATTCTACACACGTTGACTCCTCTCCTGTTAAACATTTCGTTGCTTCTTCTGTACTGTAACTATATACATTCAAAATATTTTCGTTTGGCGTTTTTGCTTGACTTGTGCTTTGTGTTGCTACGACTCTTAGTTTTGTTTTCAATGTTGTTCCCATGACATCGTTCGTTGCATCAGAATCAATCCATAGTCTTAAATCATACGTAATGGTTGTATTGCCAGCGATGGTTCCACTATCTAGTACACGATTTGGATGCGTTCCTGTTGTATTTAGTAATGCCGTCGTCTTCGTTTCATCTTTCGTTAGTTGATACTTTACTTTGGAATCAGTCATTCTCGTTTCATCTGTTTCTAAATCGATATCATCCAAGTAGATTGTATATTCACTTGCTATATCACTATGGTTTTCTAGGGTAAAATGATAGGGATCTAATGTCTCTCCTACTTCGTCCAACATCGGTACGGCTTTTTCTTGAGAAATTCCTACACTATTTTCGTCATTTAGAATAAGGGAAAGTGTTCCTGCTTTTAAGATATTTACTTTCGTTCCATTTAATTGAAGTGTGAACCATGCGTAGGTTCCTCCTATTACTAATATTAATATCAGTAATACACTCATTCCGATCATAAACAGTTTCTTTTTATTGCTTTCTTTTTCCATTCTTTTCACTCCTTTTCTATCTTATTTTTATTCTAGTATCACTTTTTTTGAATTGCTTATTCAATCACTTCCTATTGTAAATATAATACCATACTAAGATACGGTTGTAAATGTCAATTCTTGAAATTGCTCTTCGATGATGGAATATAAATATATGGATGTTTTCTTGTTCGTTTTCTTTTCAATATAGTTTTGATATCCTCGTAATTGTCTTTTGTAGTTTTCATCGTCTATCTGTTTTAATTTATAATCGATGATGATGATTTCCTCTTTTTCTTCTAACATTAAGTCGATGATTCCATGATAAGATGTATCTTCCTCTTCTTCATAAAATTCGTATTCTCTTATGATATTTGCTTGTAAATGGTTTTTTATTAAGTCTTGATCCATAAATGCTTTTAATTTTTGTTTGATAAATGGTGAGACATCTAGTTTATCTACTTCTGATTTTGTCCATTCCATTTCTTCTAAGATACGGTGAATTTCACGACCAAAGTTTATATTTTGCTCTTCTTCTTTTGTGATGAGAGACGTTACTTTTTTAGAAAAGGAAGCCTCTTGTTCTTCTTTGGTGACAGGGTTTAATTCTGTTACTTGGAAAGAAGTATTCGTTGTTCCAACTTTTTCTTTGATGTTCGTCTTTTTTACTTGTAAATAATCTTTACTTAAAGGAAGCGTTGAAAGATCGATTTCTTTTTTGTATGGAGTTATGATTTCTTCTATACTTTGGAGCATGGTTTGAAAACTTTGATATTTGTTACGAATATGATTTTTAACCATACCATTTTTATCTAATTTTAATTCTTGTTCTTCTTTTTGTTTAGGAAAAAGAAAGATCATTTTCTCTTTGGCTCTCGTTAGGGCAACATAGAACAGTCTTATTTTCTCTGATACTTCTTCTTTGGTATAGCGATCTTTTAGTAATGCTTGATAGATTGTTTTACTAATTCCTTCTTTCATATAAGGGGTTAAAAAACCGATCTTTTCATCATATAAAAACCATTCTTTGATGTCACTCATATTAAATTTCAAATATAGACCACTGAAATAACATATAGGGAATTCTAAGCCTTTGGATTTATGGATCGTCATCATTTTACAACTGTTACTACTCTCTTTTGTTGCTTGGAATTTCAAATCGATTCCTTTTTCAAAAAGATCATCGAGATACGTTACAAATGTAGCAATGGTATAACCGTTTTCTTCTAAACTCTTTCCTAAGTTATATAAATAATCCAGTCTTACGATTGCACTTTCAATCGAACCTAGTTTGATTAAACATTCGTAGTAAGAAAAGGAATCTACAATGCGATCTAACAATGTTGTAATCGTTAAGTCTTCTATTTCCTCGGCTATTTCTTTTGCTTTTTGGAATAATGTGCTATTTTTAAACTGATTTGTCGTTACATCGTGATAGATATTTTGATCTTTTTCTTCTATTAAGAAACTTCTTGCTACGCTCATGTAAGCATAACGAAATGCTTCTTCGTAACGATCGTTTTTGATTTCTAGGATGAGATGGATCATGTTTTTTAATGTTAAGATGTCGCTTTCTGTTTTTACGGATTCTTCTTTTTCAATCGTTAGTGGAATGTTTTGGTATTCAAATACTTTTTTATACTGTTCGAAGTATGTGGACCGGTCCATCAAAATGACAAAATCTTGGTACATGACTGGTCTTAGGGTATTGGTCTTTTTATCTAAAACTAAGTATTTTTCTTCTACTTTTCGTTTGATGTCTTGAGCGATAATAAACATTTCCATTTCTTCTTTGGTATAAAGTGAATCTTTTTCTTTGGTATAACATAACACGTCCATGTGACTATCGTCTTCTTTTTGACCTTTTTCTTTATATACTTGATTTCCAAAGATCATCTGGTGCGTACTTTTGTAATCCGCTCCACCTAAGATTTGATCCATTAGAGGGCAAAAGAGAAGATTGATATCCTCTAGTACTTCTTCTCGAGAACGGAAGTTTTTGTTTAAGTCGATTTTGATACCACCAATGTTTCGTTGATACGTTTCGTATTTTTCTTTGAATAAATAAGGATTGGCATTTCGGAAACGATAGATCGATTGTTTGATATCTCCAACCATATAGACATTGTTTTTTTGAATGAGGGAAATGAACGTTTCTTGTAAATCAGAAGTATCTTGGTATTCATCGACTAAGATTTCTTGAAAGGTATTTTTGACTTCGTCTTGGGCCTCGCTATGTTCTTCGAGTAGTTGAATGGCTAGTTTGGCAATATCTGTAAATTCGAACAGATCCTCACGTTCTTTAAAGTCTTTGATTTGTCTATCTAACACAAGTAAGATATCGATCAATATTTCGACATAGGGTTTGGTTTTATCGATACTTTCTTTGATTTCTTCTTCGTTTTGATAAGGACACAATTCTTCGATCTCTTTAATTACTTCGCCTATTTCTTTTTTTAAGTTGCTGGCATTAGGGGAAGTGTTTTTGGGCATTCTTGGAAGAGAAATTTCGTTTAGGGATGTTTTGATTTCGTCATATGTTTTGGCGTCGATTAACGTGTCTATTTTCTCTTTTACTGTTTCATAGAAATCCCCATCGACTTCGTGTTTGAGTTCCTGTAAGAGATCCTTTATTTCTTCTTGTTTTAAAGAAATGATTTCGACATACTTTTGGATATCTGCTTCTATTTTCGCAGGGTGAAAAAACGTGGCAACATAATTTTCTAAATATGATACCTTGTCGTACTTCATCTCTAATTTGTCGTTCATGTTCAAGATGGCATCTTTGATCATTTGGTCATCTTTGGTACAAAAGGTTCGAATGAGATCTAAGAATTTTTCATCTTCTTTTTCGTAGTATGAATCGATGATGGTATCTAACAATTTCTTTTTTTCGAGGCTCACCAGTGTCGATTCGGCAATTTTAACGTTTGGGGTAATGTTTTTTAAGTAGTGGTACTTTTTTACAATCGATAAAGCAAAACTATCAAAGGTAGTAATATAGGCACCATCGATCCACTCTAATTCTTCTTTTAAGGCTGGATCCTTTTCGATAGAGGAACGAATTCGTTCTTTCATTTCGAAGGCGGCAGCTTTAGTAAAGGTTAGGACTAACAATTCGTTAATGTGAATGCCACTTTTTAGTTTTCTAATGACACGTTCAGTTAGAACTGCTGTTTTACCACTTCCTGCTCCAGCACTGACGAGGATGTTTGTTCCTTCGCAATCAATCGCTTGCTTCTGTTCTTTCGTCCATGTTGGCATTCTGTTCACCTTCTTCCTTTGGTTCCATATAAACGATATCTTTGGGTTTTCGATAACAGATATCTTGATAATGGCAGTTTTTACAACCGATGTTGTCTTTTCCTATTTGTTTGGGATTGATTGGAAAATTTCCTTGTTTAATGGATGCTGCTGCTTCTTTGATTTTCTCTTCGACAACTTCCGCCAATGTTTCAACTTGATCTTCCTTCAACAATTTGGCATAACGATAAAAGCCATTCTTCGATAAACGCATACTTTTGATCACTTCACTGTTTTGATACGTTACATCAAACTGTTCTAAAATGCGTTCATTGGATGTCGAATATCCCATTAACTTTAGACGGTTTTCCCGTTCTTCTCGATATTCTTTTTTCGGATCATACGATAGTTTCGGATGTAAGATCCGTTGAAAATAAAGGCCTGCAATAAAGGGGTTATGAAACTGATTACTTTTTTTGATCAAATAAAGATAGACTGGTAACTGTAGTCCCAAGCCATGAGATACATAAGTAAAATCTGACGTAATCGTTCCTGTTTTATAATCGACGATGGCAAGATTTGTTTGATCTTGTTCTTCTTGATAGAGAATTTTATCGACAATTCCCGTAAAATGCACACCTTCCTCTTGAAGATCAATGGTGAAGTTTTGTTCACATAATACTTTTCTAAAGTTCGATAATTCATACTGTTTTTTCACGGTTTGAACGACGAACTGCAAATCCTCTTTTAGATTTGCTAGCAAGATATGTTCCTTTTTAGAAAGATCTCTCGTTTTTAAAAAGTCTTGCCACTCTTTATCAAAATCAAACGACTTCTTCATGCAAAGCGATAAAAGTTTATGATAGAGATTTCCGATAAATTGCGGAAAGCTTTCTTCGTAGCGATCGACTTTCATGATGTATTTTAAGTAGTACGCAAAGGCACAGTGATAGTAAGTATCCATTTTTGAATACGAAAGATTAAGTGGTTTGTTCTCCTTATTTATGTTAATACCACTAAATTCGTTGTGATAAGATAAATACGGAATATCATGATAATGCGTCAACAAAATGTCCACATTTTCTTCTTTGGTTCCATATTTTAACAAGTGATCTAATTTTTTGGTTAATTTGATTTTATTGTATTGATTTGAATACGTCAATTCTTCTTTGATTTCTTTTATAGAAAGAGGTAATTCTTTTAGAAGACTCGATGGATAGTATTCTTCAAAGGAAGACTTTTCTTTACTAAAGAGGAAGACGTTTGGAATTCTTAAGAGAGTTCGTTTGGTCGTTTCTCGTTCCTGTTTATTTTTATCCTTCGTTGTATCGATTCCTAATTCTTTTGCACAGTTATCATTGAGATAGTCTTCATCTTTATAAAGTTTTGGAATGATATTTTGATTCATACCTAAGACAAAGACGTAATCCTCTTCATCGAATGAAGAAAACAGGCTTTTTTCCGTAATGCTAGGATGCACTTTCTTTTCATTTATCATTATCTTTTTTAAGCTATCGACTAAGATTTCATATAAGATTTCTGGTTTATATGGTTTTAAATGAAGACGATTTAAGACAGGAAGAACTTGGGGTGTTACTTTTGATTCTGAAAGTTCTTCTCTGTATGCTTCATCGATCGATAGACCACTTTTAACCTTGATAAGGAAACGTTTTATTCCTTCAAGACCTAAAATAGAGGTTTTGCTTTCTAAGGAAAGCGGAACATGATAAAAAGAAAAAAGACGTTTTAAGACGGTTCGATATTCTTCGGTTACTCCTACTAAGTACATTTTATCAAATGATGTTCCTTGGTGATTTTGCTTGATTATTTCTAAGAGAACGGCTTCTACTTCTTCTTCGATGGTGTCTGCTTTAAAATATGGAATCTCTTTTGGTACTGGATCATCTAACCATACGATTTCACAAGTCGTAAATTCTTTTACTTTTTCTAACAATTTTTGATCCTTTTTACACAAGATGTCAAAACCATATACTAGAACGTTCTGTCTTTTCAGATAAGATAGAAACAAGGGGTCTTTTTTTAAAAGATTTTTCTTTTCTAAGTCTTTTTTTAACGATGCAAGCATTTTTAATCTTTCTTCTTGATATTCTAGTTCTTCTATATCGTACATTTTATTTAGATACATTTTACTGATATCTAGCTTTAAATGATACGTATCCATTAAATAGGCAAGTGCATCTTCATCGTAGTCAAATAAAAATTGTTTCCTAAACTCTTCAATACTTAACAATTTATAAGAATAACAGGTATTTGATCTACTGATTTCCTTTAAAACTTTCTTTCTCATCTCTCGTGGTACAATGATGATCTGGTTATTTTGCAAATAATCTTTTATTGGCATGGATATCCTCCTTTCTTTATTTTCAGTCATGAAAAAAGCGCGATCTCAATGTCGTGATTACGCTTTCTTTCCAAATTTGGCTAATGCTTTTTTGATGTTTTTATCTACTTGATCAATTTCTTCTTTACTTAAGATAAAACCATAGGTACAAGATATGACAATCATCGGGATGACTTCTTCTTCTTTTATGCGATTTTCACGAAACATTTTTTGTAAATTTTCACCAAACTGTTTTTTACTGACACGAAGGGTCCCAATGTAATAATACTTTTCATCATGATAAAAGTGATATTCCATCAGTTGTTTGAATTTTTCAACGACTTGGTATGCTGATCTACTTACTTTTTTTGGCGTATCTTCTTCTAAGCGTTCCGCTAATACTTGATATGCTTTAGGATAAGGATTAAGCGTTTGCAATGATTTCATCAGTTTATCATAGACGAGAACTCGTTTATCTTCTTCGAAGCCAAGCGTCGATAACAAAAAGAGGACTTCTTTTTTCTTTAGTTCTTTTTTTAATAAATAAGGATAGTCAAAGATAATTTTCATGTTTTGATAGTAGGCAATTTGGCGATCAATCAGTTTGACATCTACATTTCTTTTGATGCGTTCTTGCTTTAATGTTTTTATTTTTGCTTGTCTTAATCGTTCTAATTGGTGAATCATCAAAATCTTCTCCTTTCAATTCGCTTTATTTCTTTTTATGCCAAAATGTTCTGATAATATAGAACTCAAATACCATAAAGATAATGGCGTATGCCCATAATATAACATCAAATACGATACCACTGCAATACTTTCCTATAATTGCAGGGATATTTTCTGGAATATATTTGGCAATTAAGCTTGCTACATCAGGTAGACCAATGTGATAACGAACGAATGTCAATAATCTTAATAGAATATCAAATATTGCAATTGCGTAGACAAAACTACTAAATTTACGAAAGACGACTACTACTAATACAATGAATAAAACTAATACAATTAAATCCCAACTCATCATTTTATCCCCTCTACTTCTTTTAAATACGGATTGGTTTCTTTTTCATAACCTAGATTGCTATTTTCTCCATGACCTGGATAAAGTGAAATCTCGTCACTGTAGTTCTTTATTTTTTCTAGGCTTTCTTTCATTTCGTTTAAGCTTCCCGTTGGCAAGTCACAGCGACCGATCGATTCTTTAAAGAGAAAGTCTCCTGTAAACATGATATTGTCTTCTTTAAAATAGAACGTAACCGAATCATTACTGTGTCCTGGCGTCTTGATCACTTGAAAGTGAAAGTCTCCATAGTTATATTCTTTTTCTTCTAAAATGCGACCCTTTAAAATAGGAATGTTCTTTTTCCCAATGATGTCTCTAAGGGCTCCAATGTGATCAAAATGAGAATGTGTAAGCAACACAGCTAATACTTTATCTCCTTCAATCTGTTCTTTAATGAGATTGGCGTCATCGCCTGGATCAATGACCAAACAAGTATGATTTGCTTTTAATACATAACAATTTTCTTCCAGTGGGCCTGTAACAATCTTTCGTACTTCCATGACACTCCCTCTTTCATCTTCTTTTTTATTATATCAAAAAAGATCGAAAAGAGGAAGAGGTTAGAATATAAAAAAAATCTAGTTTACGACTAGATCTTTAAAGTCCTATTGTTTATCAATTACGACAACAGCACGGGCACCTGCACTATTTTCGTTGGCAGATGAATAACTAAGAGATCCGGTAAAGAAGATAGAAATTACGTCTGAAGTGTTTGCGCGAGCAGACATGGTCAAGTATCCCAAACCATCATTTTCTTGTGTTCCACCATAACCAGTTGAATAAGCTAGACCATTGTACATCCAGATTGGACAACTTTGATGTGAATTTGTACATCCTAATTCTGCTGCCTCTTGGGCTGTGATCATTCGTGCTTTCGCTGTTCTACTTTCCATCGTATACGTATTTACCTCGCATGTTACTCCCACACTATCAGCAGTACATCCTGTGAAGGGATTTTTTTTAAATGTTTTACTTCCCATTACGTACGTTTGATTTTTCACATTCGTCCAACCATTTGTGGCGTTTTCTAATGCAGGTAGTACTGTTAATGGTCCTTTACTGTTGTCGATTGTGTCATCCGTCGCATTGTACCATGCAACATTATTAATTGTATTTTCTGTCTGCTGTAGTGTTAAGGTATCACCTTCATCAAACATGACATGAAAATATTTTACTTCTGTATCATTCACTTTATATTTGATGATCGTTCCCGCTTCGTAAGTTGCTGGTGCTTGTTTTATTTCTACACATGTTTCTTCTTCTCCTGTTACACATGATGTGACATCATAACGATATATATTTAAAATGTTTTCATTCCGCGGTTCAGAAGTTGCTATTTGTTGGGATTGTGTTGCCACTACTCTAATCTTCGTTCTTACCACTTGGCCCATCGCTTCGTTTCCTGTATTTTCATCAATCCATAATCTTAAGTCATAAGTAATGGTCTTATTTCCATCGATGGTTCCACTATCTAAAATGCGATTGGGATTTTCTCCTAGTGTATTTAACAGTGCCGTTGTCTTGGTACCATCTTTTACTAGTTGATACTTTACTTTGGAATCAGCCATTCTCGTTTCATCTGTTTCTAAATCGATATCATCCAAGTAGATTGTATATTCACTTGCTATATCACTATGGTTTTCTAACGTAAAGTGATAAGGGTCTAGAGTTTCCCCTACTTCGTCCAACATAGGAACTGCTTTTTCACTATTAATCCCTACACTATTTT
>CAZJKO010000017.1:0-20462 GCA_964546995.1 uncultured Muribaculaceae bacterium
ACCTTTTCTAATTCTTTTTCAACTTGTTTTTTAGTTCATATAATTTATTTAGTGCCTCGATTGGTGTCATTTCTAAAGGATTCAGTTTTTCTAATTCTTTTTCAATGTCACTTTCTTTTTGGCTTTCTTTTTCTTCTTGGTCAAAAAAGAGCGATGTTTGGGTAAAGTGATTTTCTTTTTTTTCTTTTTGTTCGTACGTTTCTAAGATTTCTTCCGCTCTTTTGATTAACGATTTGGGAAGGAGGGCAAGAGATGCAACATGTATTCCGTAACTTTTGTCGACGGCACCACTTTTTATTTTGTGTAAGAAGGTTATGGTTCCATCTTCTTCTTTGGCCGATACATGGACGTTTTTTAAATTGGGAAGGGTATTTTTTAGATCGGTTAGTTCATGATAATGAGTGGAAAACATTGTTTTGGCTTTGATATTGTCGTGGATGTACTCTAGGATGGCTTGGGCAAGGCTCATTCCATCGTAGGTGGCGGTTCCACGTCCTAATTCATCAAACAACATGAGACTGTTTTCGGTTGCTTCTCTAAGGGCTGTACAGGCTTCTTTCATTTCGACCATGAACGTACTTTCCCCACTGACTAAGTCATCACTTGCGCCAATTCTCGTGAATATTTTATCGAAAAGGGGCATGGTACAACTTTTACATGGAACAAAGCATCCCATTTGAGCCATGATGACCACGATGGCAAACTGACGCATGTAGGTACTCTTTCCTGCCATGTTGGGACCTGTAATCAACAGAATGTTGGTATCTTTGCCCATCGAGATATCATTGGGAACGTACTCGTCTTTTAAGACTTTTTCGATGACAGGATGTCTACTGCTCTCAATTTTGACGATTTTTTCATCGATGATGTTGGGTTTTACGTAATTGTTTTCTTCACTTACTGTAGCGAAGGATAACAACATATCTATTTCAGCAATAACTTTCGCAATTTGTTGAATTTTTCCAATGTAACCTCGCACGACTTCTCTTATTTCCATAAATAACGCGTATTCGAGATTGATGATTTTTTCTTCTGCTCCTAGAATAATATCTTCTTTTTCTTTTAAAGCGGGCGTAATAAAGCGTTCGCAATTGGCAAGAGTCTGCTTTCGTTCGTAACCATACTCTTCTTTGATGAATGGAACACTTCCTTTACTTACTTCTATATAGTAGCCAAATACTTTGTTGTATCCTACTTTTAAGTTTTTAATCTGGGTTTTTTCTTTTTCTTCTTGTTCTAATTTGGCAATAAAGTCTTTGGAACCACTTCTGATTTCTCGTAAGGAATCGAGTTCTTCCCTATACCCTTTTTTTATTAGAGATCCTTCTTTTAGGGAGATCGGAGCATCTTCGTTGATCGATTGTTCTAATAGGTCGTAGAGGTCTTTTAGATCGAATAATTCCCGATCGTGTTTTAATTCTTTTAAAATGCGTTTGATTTCAGGAAGTGCTTTGAGCGATTTTTTTAATTGGAGTAAGTCTCTTGCATTTAAATTACCATAATTGATACGCGCTGCTAAACGTTCTAAATCGTATATATCGCCAAGTGCTATTTTCAACTCTTCTTTTAAGATAAATTCCGTCAATAATTTTTCGATAATATGGTAGCGGCGTTCTATTTCTTTTTTGTCTGTCAAAGGGTTTTCGATGGTTTGTTTTAGGTATCTACTTCCCATAGCTGTTTTATTTTTGTCTAGTAACCATAGGAGAGAATACATTCTTTCCTGGTTGCGCATTGTTTCGGTTAATTCTAAGTTCTTTTTGGTGTGAACATCGAACAAAAGAAATCGATTGGGATCGATGATTTCTGCAGGTTGAAGATGGGAGAGATTTCCTTTTTTGGTAATGACTAGATAATACAATAGATGTAGAATGGTCGTTTTCATTCGAACATCATCGATTTGTTTATAGAGAAAGTCGTAATCTTCTTGGTCGTAGATTTCTTCTTGAATGGTAACTAGCATTTGCTCTTCTTCTCGTAAAATTCGAATTACATTGCGATCGATTTTGGCACTTGCGATTACTTCTTTTATTTCTTTGCTTTTTAATTCTTTGATTAATTTAGGATAGTCGTGATCTAGGATCATGACGTAGAAATGTCCTGTTGAAATATCGGCGTAACTAACGCCGTAACAGTATTCAAAGTCGTAAATGTTTCCGATATAGTTATTGTCTTTGGCATCGAGGGAATCATCGAGTCTTGTTCCTTTGGTTACGACTTGAATGACATCTCTTAGAACCATTCCTTTGGTTTCTTTGGGATCTGTCAATTGCTCGCAGATGGCTACTTTATACCCTTTTTCAATGAGTTTGTCCAAATAACTGCGATAGGCATGATAAGGAATTCCACACATAGGAATGCGTTCTTCTAGTCCAGCTTGTTTTCCCGTTAATGCTAGTTCTAGTTCTTTGCTACAAAGAATGGCATCTTCAAAAAACATTTCATAAAAGTCACCAAGACGAAAAAAGATAATGCTATCTTCATACTTTTCTTTGATCTCTAAATACTGTTTCATCATGGGACTGATTTTATTAAGGTCTACTTCACTACGTTTCATACTACAACACATCCAAGTACTATTATAGCAGTAAAATGATTTGTTCTCAAGATTTTAGATAAAAAGAAATGATAAGTTTTGCTTTTACTTATCATTTCTGTTTGTTGATTTCGACTACGGCACGAGCACCATTGAAGGTATTTGTTACGAGGTTGTTACGTACTCGACCATCGTAATATATGTTTACGGCATGATCTGTGACAGAAGAAGTCGCAGATATAGTCCAATAGCCATAATCTCTTCCTGTTTCCGTTCCACCATATCCAATTGCATTTGCTAAATAATTGTTCATCCAAGCAGGGCATGTTTGCTCTGTTCCATACCCACATCCTAAACTTCCTGCTTCTTGGGCGGTAATCATACGAGCTTTGGCCGTACGCTCTGGTAAGGTATACGTATTCACGGTACAGATGATGTCTTCTTCAGGATTTTGGAAAGTACAACCTGAAAATGCATTATCCTTTAAGAAGGGAGTCGTCCCCATCGTGTATTTTTGGTCATTGACATTCGTCCAATTTGCTGTTGCACTTTCAAGTGCAGGTAATACGGTTAATGGTCCTTTGCTGTTATCGCTACCTCCATCGTACCATTTTGTTGCAGTAATTGTATTTTCTCGTTGTTGTAGCGTAAGGGTATCCCCGTTGTCACGAATCACGTGGAAGTACTTCGTTTCTGTATCGTTTACTTGATATTTGATAATCGTCCCTGCGGTATAGGTTTTAGGGGCTTGAACCATTTCCTTACAAGTACTTTCTTCTCCTGTTAAGCAAGAAGTTGCATTGTAGCGGTAAATACTTACGATGTTCTCATTTCGTGGTTCTGATGTTTCCATTTGTGTTGCTACCACTCTTAGCTTCGTTTTAAGAATAGTGCCCATGACTTCATTTCCTGTGTTTTCGTCAATCCAAAGTCTTAAATCGTAGGTAATTTTTGTATTTCCATCGATCGTTCCTGTATCTAAGATACGATTCGGATGAATTCCTGTTGTATTTAGTAATGCCGTCGTCTTCGTTCCATCTTTCGTTAATTGATATTTGACAAAACTATCGTTCATTCTTGTTTCTGATTCTTCTAATTCTACATCATCTAAATAGATGGTATAATCACTTGGGAGTTCTCCATTGTTTTCTAGTGTGAAGTGATAGGGATCTTTTGTCTCCCCTACTTCATCTAACATAGGGACTTCTTTGTCGCTATTTATTCCAACACTATTTTCATCATTTAGAATTAATGATAGTGTTCCTGCTTTCAAGACATTTACCTTTGTCCCATTTAGTTGTAGAGTGAACCATGCGTAGGTTCCTCCAATTACTAGAATAAGTATCAGTAATACACTCATTCCGATCATGAACAGTTTCTTTTTCTTTTCCATGTTATCTCTCCTATCTTTATTATTATTTTACTATCTTTTGATAAAATAGACAAGCATTTCTCTATACAATTTCGACAAAAAGAAAAAGAATCACTTTAGATCCTTTACTTTTACTCCTTCTTGATCGAGTATGCTATATGTTCCGTTTTTATTTTCTTTTAAATCGACGGCGATACTTTTGACAATTTCTTGATCGTATTCTAGTAAATCATCAAATAAATAGCATAGTTTGGTTTGTTCGTGTTCTTCATATAATTCAATTTGACCATTAATCACGAGAGGAACATCTCGTAACATGAAATCTCCATTTTGAAGGGTTTTTAATTCGTACATATGGTATGGTAAATACCCGATGTTGCGGTAGAATAATACTTTCATTTTTATCACCTCCCTTATGAATTGTTATTCTTTTTGTTTTCGGTTTTTTAAATATTCGATGGCATCATCTAATGTTTTAACACCAACGATATCTATATTGTATTCTTTTTCTTTTTTTAGTTTCATACATTCTTCATAGTTTTCCCCATACGGAACCAAAAAGATGTCGGCTTTGGATTTGACTGCCCCTTTTAATTTGTATTTTACTCCGCCAATTTCCCCTACGTTTCCTTCTTTATCGATCGTTCCTGTTCCTACGATTTGGTATCCTTTGGTTAAATCTTCATCGATTAATTTATTGTAGATGGCAAGTGTTAACATGAGTCCTCCCGAAGGTCCTGATTCATTGGCATGGAACTTCAAGGTAAGATTCGGTTCTGTTTCATAGTCATATAACGTGATAATGGAAATCCCTGTTAATTTTTTGCCTTCTAAAACGGAGATCATGACCTTTTTTTCTTGGGTTTTGCCATTGTATTTGACTGTAAGATTTAATTCATCTCCTACTTCTAGTTTTTCGATTAAGGCACGATACTGATCGACTGTTTCTAATTTTTTACCATTGACAGAAAGGATTTCCATTCCTACTTTTAAATCCGTTTTCGCGTCTTCCATGACATAAATCACATAGTGATGAGCTTCTTTTTTTAACACTTTTTTCCCTGCTTTTTCATACGCTAGAAAAACGGCATCTTGGTTGGCCTCTTGGAGCGATAATTTGTCTCGTAGCATGACATCGTTCATCGTCTCCTCTTCTGACAAGGTATATTCCTCTACTTTTTCTAATTTCCAATCGTTCATCACATAACTTAATAAATACGTTGGTATCGTCGCATGTAATTCCGTTACGTAAGCAAAATTAAAGCTCCCTTTGCTTTGATATTCTTTGTCGATTTGAATGCGATCATTGATGTTGATGGTTCCTCCTGATGTATAAATATAATATGGAAGAGGAAAAGTGAAAACGAGATAGCTAATTAAAAGTACCAGAAGCGTTTTATAGTTTTCCTTAATAAACGTTTTTATTTTTGAATATGTTTTATTAAACACGTATCATCAGTCCTTTATAATTCATTATAACAAAAAGAAGGGAATTTATGAGAAAAAAAATAACCACTTGTCTAATATTTGTCATTTTGATCAGTAGTTTTTATCTATTGTTTTGTCATGCTACCGAAGTAATGGAAGCCGTACTTTTTGCTTTTTCTCTTTGGCAAACCAATCTACTTCCTTCCCTTTTTCCCTTTTTTGTCTTGTCCGAGGTTTTCATTCAATATGGATTTGTCTCGTTTTTAGGAGAATTACTTAGAAAACCTATGAATACGTTTTTTCATCTTTCTGGAGAATGTGGTTTTGTTCTTGCTATGAGTATGGTATCTGGGTTTCCAAGTGGAGCAAAATACACACGTAGTTTGGTCGATTCCGGTATTATCGATGACGATGAAGGATCTCGGTTACTCACCTTTACACATTTTTCGAATCCCTTTTTTATTGTTGGTACGATCGGGTCTTTCTTTTTGGGGCAAAAAAAGTTGGGTATTCTCATCTTGTTGTGTCACTTTTTTGCTAATTTTATGATTGGGCTTTTGTTTCGACCACGACGTAAGTTAGAGTCTTCTCCTTCTTCTTTTTCTTTTTATCGAGCGTTAGCAAAGATGCATAAGGCGCGTTTAGCGAATAAGAAAACGTTTGGTCAAATCGTTACGTTTGCGATTACCAATACGTTAAAAACATTATTATTGATGCTTGGAGTCGTCACTTTCTTTTTGATTGTTACGACAATTTTGCAAGAAGTAGTGCCTTTGGGAGATGTTTTTCGAACTTTGGTCTCTGGCGTGTTAGAAATGACACAGGGAATTAAGTATACAGCATCGTTACCCATTTCTCTTATGTGGAAGGCCGCATTCATGACTTTTATGATTTCTTTTGGTGGTTTTAGTGTTCACATGCAAGTTATGAGTCTTTTGGAAGATACCAATATTCAGTATCGCTACTTTTTCTTAGCTCGCATTCTTCATGCGCTATTGGCGACGGGACTACTTCTCTTTTTCTTTCCTTTTATGGGGTAAGTTCGATGATGGGGTAAGAAATATTAATCGAATACGATTTTTCAATATCGGGATGAACGAGTTCTAAATAGACGATGATGAGGGGAACTCCTCCTATATTTTCTACTTTCACTTCTGCTGAAGGTGCTTCTAAATTTGCTACGTTTGGAATGGGATACGTAATGTCGTCAAAGATGATTTTGGGATTTGCTCCTGCTTCGACAATTAACTTTACTGTGGTGTCATCTTTATACGTAATGGTAAGCGTGTTGGGAGAAGTTCGTTCGGCTTTTTTCACTTGGTGTTCGATTAACGATTGTTCGATGAGATGAACCATCGATGTTTGATATGTTTTTATGGTATTTTGAATTACGGCAATTTGTTCTTTGTTTCGATAGTTCATCACGGAACTGAACATAGAAATGACAATGGCTGCGACGATAACAAAGCACGCTAAGAGTTCAATGGTCGTAAAACCTAATTCACTTTTCTTTCTCATTTTTGGACCTCGATTATACTATAGTTTCCTTCTTTGGTTTCGATAATTAAATGTAAATAGTCATTCTTCGGATCTTTTTGATAAGTAGGTAAATATTCTACATATTTTTGGAAATTTCCATAGGTTGATTGCTCCCCTATTAATGCGGTATTTTTTATGGTATTTTTGAATGTCGTTAAGTCGTATTCCGCTAGATAGACTCTCGTAATTCCGAAATGATTTTTAAAGGCTTCGCAGTACGTTACATTTTTAAAGAGGGAACAACTTCCTGTCAAATCTTTATATGGGGCTCCATTTAAGTCAGTAATACTGTGGTAGTTTTCATCTTGTAAGATCATCATACGATAGTGGTGAGCTGTATATTTGGTACTAATATCATCGTAGTTTTCTCGTCGTTCGTATTCTCCTATCAATGGAAATAAATTGGTATAAATAAAGGTAAAGATACCCATGATAAATAATGATACAATCAATGTTTCTACTAAAACGAACCCTTTATTTCCTAAACTTTTCATTAAAATCCCACCCTTATCTTGCTATTATAATAAAGTTATTATATAATAAAGTAGAACAAAATACAAGTGTCGTGTACACAAAATGAAGGGGATAATGATTATGGTAACATACGATTTAAATACGATTCCAATTGTCGATTTGGTAAATGAGATTATCGTTTTTGCGGCAAAGAAGAATGCGAGTGATATTCACTTTGATCCGCGAGAAAACGATTTATTGGTGCGAATTCGGATCGATGGTGCATTGAGAGATCATGCACGAATTCCAAAGCAATATGAACGCAATTTGATTACACGTATTAAGTTGATTTCTAATATGAACATTACGGAGTCTCGTCTTCCGCAAGATGGAGCGATTAAAACAACGATTCAGGGAATCGATCTCGATATGCGTGTTTCGTGTCTTCCTACGAACGAAGGGGAAAAGATCGTCGTTCGTATTCTCGATTATTCGAGAAGTTTAGAGGGAATTGAGAGTTTGGGATTTTCTCATGAAAACTTTGAGAAGTTGGAAAAGATGATCCATGTTCCTAATGGGATTATTTTGGTAACAGGTGCAACTGGTACTGGTAAAAGTACGACTATCTACTCTATTTTGCAAAAGTTAAATAAAGAAGAAACCAATATTATCACTGTTGAAGACCCGATCGAAATGAATATCGAGGGAATTAACCAAATTCAAGTAAATAGTGATATCGGGCTTACTTTTGGCATTGTCCTACGCTCTATTTTAAGACAAGATCCGAACATTATCTTAATTGGAGAAATTCGCGATAGTGAAACGGCACGGATTGCGGTGCGAGCATCGATTACAGGACACTTGGTGTTGTCGACAATCCATACCAACAATTCTCTTGCTACGATCGAGCGTCTTTTGGATATGGATGTTGAGCGATATTTATTGTCTAGTGCGTTAACAGGAATTGTTTCGCAACGACTTGTTCGATTGCTCTGTCCTAAATGTAAAGTGTTACGGGAGACCACTCCTTATGAAAAGAAAGTGTTTAAGCTAGCCCTTGGGAAAGAAGTCGATCGTATTTATGAAGCCCATGACGAGGGATGCGAAGAATGTACTCATGGCTATCGAGGACGTATTGCGGTACAAGAAGTTTTGGTTATCAACGATGAAATTCGAGATGCTTTGAATCAAACTACCGTATCAAGAGAAGACCTTCGAAAGATGGTTTATACGAACGATGTTACGACTTTGCTACAGGATGGACTCAATAAAGTTTTGGAAGGGATTACTAGTTTTGAGGAAATCTATAAGGCAATTGAAATCGAAGATGATTTAAATGATCAAATGGCACCTCCTGTGAGTCCTGCCGTAAGTACTGAAAAAGAAGTGAAAAAAGAAGATTCTGATGTCATTTAGAATCCTCTTTTTTTAATTTAATATTCTATCTAATATTTCCTTATTGATTTCTTCTACTGTTTTAATGGTATCCTCTTTTACGCATTCAATTCTAGACCAATGGTATAATTCCGATAATTCGATGTATGCTTCTTCCGCATTTTTTAAATGTTCTTCTGATCTTTCGTGACCATCTAAATGTGTTCGATTTTGTTTTAATTGTTTTGAATATTCATATGGCATATGTAAAAATATCGTTTCGTCTGGTTTTGGTAGATCTAAAAGCCAATACTCCAATTTATCGATCCACTGATAGATGTTGAAGCGTTCGTCTTTGTTTAAGATTTTTCCTCCTTGGTGGGCCATATTGCTACTCGTGTAACGATCGACAATGACGTAATATCCATCATTAACGTAATCTAATATTTTGTTAATGTGATATTTTCGATCTGCCGCATAATATAGCGATGCAATTTTCGGATCTAATTTTGTTGCTCCTTCTTTAAACCAACAAGGTCCTAATTCTTCTTTTCCTAAATAACATTCCCCGATGATTCTTCCTGTTGGGCTATCATAGGCAGGAAAGGAAAAATAGATAGCTTTTTTCCCTAGCGATGTTAATTTTTCGATGAGGAGTTTGCTTTGGGTTTCTTTTCCGGAACAATCGGTTCCCTCGATGACGATCATTTTACCTTTCATACGATCCCTACTTTCTACGATATTCTAGTTGTTTTGGTCTTGGTGTTACTTTATTTCCGCATGTCATCGATCCTTCTTTACAAGCACCGAAAGCACATGGAGCTCCTGCTTTACTAAAGACGTTAGGTGCTACTTCTAAGACTAGATCTAACATCTGATTGGCGACTTCTCTTATTTCCCATTGGGCCCGATTACAGCAACGTTCTTTAAAGAAATTCATGAGACTTCGAGCATTCATTGTCATAATCATCTTCGTTTCACATGCATTAGGAAGCGCAAATCTTGCATCTTCTAATGCTTTTTTTATGGCACTTTTTTTGTCCATTCCCTTTTTCACGTTTTCTTCCGCTAATAAAATGGTTATGTCTTGATAACAATTGTAATCTTTTTGAATAGCATCGATAAAGAGTTGTTCAGCTTTTTGGTTTCCTTTTATTTGTTCTGGCATAATGAAGGAGAAACTATTTTCTAAATCGACGTACCGTTGACTTTGCTGAGAAAAACTAGCAATGCGATGCCTTACGATTTGGTGTGAACACGTTCTCGATATACCCTCGATTCCAAAGGTAAAACTTAAATGTTCAAAGGGGCTTCCATGTCCGATCGACGCTAACATGTTGATGAACTGTTCTGTTTTTTCATCCGTCAATTGTTCTTTTACTTTCTCGATGTTTGAATTGGAATAACACAATTTCGCTGCCGCGGCAATGATCTTTTCAGGATTATCTTCTCCTACCATTTTGGTATATCCTAATAAGGTTACTTTCGATTTTACTTCATTTGGTTTCATTTTTCTCTCCTACTTTCTACACTTAATATACTACAAACTCTTGTTCGTGTCAATCGACTACTTCGTTTTTTTCATCGAATGGGATAAGAATACATTTTCTACTTGCTAAATAGTCACACATATGGACGAATTTTTCGTACTTTGTTTGAGGTACAGGTAAAATTTCATTTCCATCGAAGTCTTTATTCCAAGGACCCATGTGCGATGCGATGACCTTTTTTAAGAGTTCGATTTGACTTTCGTTTAGTTTGAGGTGTTCTTTTTCTTCCTCGATGAGACCGGCAACTAATAATGGATGGTCAAATTTGGTATATTTACTGTGTTCTTTGCCCGATTTTAAGCCATCGTGAATCATGAGTGCTAGCAACATGATATCTTGTTCTTCTTGCGTGTATTTGTCTTGAATGACAGGATCGTTTAATAGTTCATAAGCAATTCTTACTGCTGCTTTGGTATGTCTTAAAAGCCCTCCTTCTCCTACGGCATAAGACGGATGGTATTTTCCTGTAGACGATGCTGGAATTTCAAAGAAATAGGAAGGTAGTTTTTCGATCAAGTACACTGCTGCTTCTTTGATTTCTTCTTTTTTCAGATAGTTTAATTCTTTTTTAAAATAATCGTTTGCTTTCATATACACCTCACAACCATACTAAAATAGAATTTAGTATGTAAAAATTATCCTCTTCGATATAATAGTGGGTACTTGTTTCTTTTAATAAGCCTTTTTCTACTAATCTTTTTAGATTGTACCACGTTTCTATTTGGTTTTGATATTTTCCTTTTATCGCTTGTTTATCGATTCCCTCTATTGTTCTAAGACCTAATATTAATTCGTAATAAGCGACTTCTTTTGGACTTAATACTTCTTCTTGGTAGAGGTAGTTTCCTTCCATATAATGAGTCATACTTTTGGTATTTGTTTTTCTTGTAGATTCTATGTAGGACGCTGCACCTAATCCAAAGCCATAGTAATGGTCGTTATGCCAATACGTCAAATTGTGTTTTGATTCATACCCTTCTTTGGAAAAGTTACTAATCTCGTAATGGATATATCCGTGTTCTTTGAGTCTTTTACAAATGGTCTCATAAAGAAGGCGATCTCGATCCTGATCGATTGGTTTTACGCCATCAAGATAGAGTTTGGTATGTTCTTCTATTTGGAGGGAATACGTAGATAGATGAGGAATATCTAGCGAAAGAAGAAAATCCAGATCTTGATTTAACTCTTCTTCGGTTTGGTTTGGAAAAGCATACATTAAATCGAGATTGATATTCGTTATCCCCATCTTTTTACATAGTTCTATTTTCTTTCGAATCGTTTCTTTGTCACTGGTTCTTCCTAATAATTTAAAATATTTAGAACAGGTGGTTTCCATGCCAATACTTATCCGGTTGATGCCAAAGTTTTTAAATTGGGTTAATTTTTCTTCTTCGATATCCTCTATATTACATTCAATAGTAATTTCGATTGTCTTTTTTCTTTTGAATCGTTTCAATATTGAAAACAACTGTTCTAATTCTTCTAGATCAAGACAACTAGGAGTTCCTCCACCAATATAGATCGTTTTTAATTCTTCGTTTTGGTATGTTGTTTCGATTTCTCTTTCTAATGCTTTTAGATAGTTTTTTACGATTTCCTCTTTTTTTATCCATTTGGGAAAATCACAATAGTGACATAGTTTCCTACAGAAGGGAATGTGGATGTAAGCACTAGATACGTTTGATGTAGTAAATTCCACGAATTCTCTTTCCTAACCGTAAAGGCATTTTTTCCTGTTGTAACTTAGCTTTCACTTGTTCTTGTTTTTCTCTATCGATCAATGCTAGATCATATATTAGATCTTTGTTGACAAGGGAGATGGGTCTTTTTGTCTTTTTCGCTGTTTCATAAAGACTATGATGTTTTATTAGAATATAGTCTGCTTCTTCGATTATTCTGATATAATCGTTTATCGTTAGTTGGTTTGTCATTTTTCACTCCTTATTTTTCATCCATGGATAGTACACTTAGGAATGCTTCTTGAGGAATTTCGACACTTCCTACTTGTTTCATCCGTTTCTTTCCTTCTTTTTGTTTTTCAAGCAGCTTTCGTTTTCTTGTGATATCTCCTCCATAACACTTTGCTAGGACATCTTTTCTTAGTGCTTTAATGTCGCATCTTGCAATGACTTTATTGCCAATCGATGCTTGAATAGGGACTTCAAAGAGTTGTCTCGGTATAATTTCTTTTAAATTTTCTACGACGATTTTTCCTCGTTTATATGCAAAGTCCTTATGGACGATGGTACTTAAGGCATCGACAACTTCGCCATTCAATAAGATGTCCATTTTTACAAGGTCACTTGTTTGATATCCCATTAATTCGTAATCGAACGATGCATAGCCTTTGGTACAGGACTTTAATTTGTCAAAGAAGGAATACACAATTTCTGATAGCGGTAATTCATAATGAATGTTTACTCTTTTTTGATCTAAGTATTCCATGCTTTTATAAAGGCCTCGGCGATCTTGACACAGTTCCATGATGGATCCTATGTATTCTGCTGGTGTGTAGATATTTGTTTTGACATAGGGTTCTTTGATTTCGCTTATTTTTTCGCGGGGAGGCATTTTGGTTGGGGCATCGATTTGAATTTTACTTCCATCTGTCAACATCACTTCGTAGATGACGGAAGGAGAGGTAGCAATTAAATCGATTTTAAACTCTCTTTCGATCCGTTCTTCGATAATATCCATATGAAGTAATCCTAGAAAGCCACAGCGAAAGCCAAATCCTAGTGCTTTTGATGTTTCTGGTTCAAAGACTAAGGATGCATCGTTTAGCTTTAACTTTTCTAAGGCTTCTCGTAAGTCTTCAAACTTGCTCGATTCGATGGGATATAGTCCGCAGTAGACCATCGGTTTCATCGGCTTATAGCCAGGCAAGGAATGCGATGCAGGATTTTTGGCATTCGTGATGGTATCCCCTACTTTGACATCTTGGATACTTTTAATGCTCGCTACGATGCTCCCTACTTCGCCAGGCATTAAATTCGTTCGTTCTTCTTCTTTGGGTGTATTGACAAAAATACTTGTTACTTCATAACTTGCCCCTGTTTCCATAAATGTGATGGTATCTTTTACGTTTATGCAACCATTGACAATACGCGTTTCGATAATTACACCACGATACGGATCAAAATTTGAATCAAAAATCAGTCCTTGCAAGGGAGCGTTTTCCTCCCCTTTTGGTGAAGGAATGCGATCGATAATTGCTTCGACTAACGCTTTGATACCAGTCCCATTCTTGGCACTTGTCAAAAGAATTTCGTCCTCTTTAAATCCTAACGATTGAACGAGTTCCGCTTTCACTTCGTCAACATTGGCACTGGGAAGATCTATTTTATTGATGACCGGAATAATTTTCAAATCGTGTTCCATCGCTAAATATAAGTTTGCTAGGGTTTGTGCTTCGATCCCTTGAGCAGCATCGACAACTAAGATGGCTCCTTCACAGGACGCTAAGCTTCTACTGACTTCATAGGTAAAATCAACATGTCCTGGGGTATCGATTAAGTTTAATTGATACGTTTCCCCTTGATAAGAATAGTTTAGAGATACGGCATTTAATTTAATGGTAATTCCTCGTTCTCTTTCTAAATCCATGTTATCTAATATTTGATCTTTCATTTCTCGTTTGGTTAGTGCACCAGTTAATTCTAGAATGCGATCTGCCAAGGTACTTTTCCCATGGTCGATGTGGGCAATAATGGAGAAATTTCGGATGTTTTTTTGTTTCATTTTATCACCATCTTTTTTTATTATACTAAAAATACCGGATTCACTCAATGCTATTTGGTGTTTTTGTCATTTTTTGGCTCTTGGAAAATTATTGTAATAGACTTCTTTTAAACGATCATTTGTGATATGTGTATATATTTGAGTCGTGGAAAGTGATGCGTGTCCTAAGAGTTCTTGTACGGTTAAGAGATCGCATCCTTCATTTAAAAGATGCGTGGCAAAACTATGGCGAATCATGTGGGGAGAGATGTTTTTGGAAAGAGACGTTTTTTTGATTTGCTGATCTAAAATATAGCGAACCCCTCTTGTCGTTAAGACTTCTCCTAAATGATTTAGGAAAAGATTGGATCGATTCTTTTTGTTTAGTACTTTGTAGCCATCGTTTAAATACCTTGTTAAAGCTTCGTTTGCATACTCACCGAAATAGACCATGCGCTCTTTCTTTCCTTTTCCTAGAATAACGATGGACCGACCTTGTACATTGATATCTTCTATTTTGATCGAAACGAGTTCGCTTACACGAATCCCTGTCGCATATAACAATTCTAATATCAATACGTTTCTTTGTCCTATGGGCGTTTTTTCATCCCCGATTTGAAACAATTGTTCCAATTCATTGTACTCAAAGAATCTAGGAAGCTTTTTTTCTTTTTTGGGTGACTTTAGTAAATTAAATACATTCACTGATAAAATCTCTTGGTTTACTAAATATTTATAAAACCCTCTTATCGAACTGATCTTTCGGTTTATCGTTACATTTTTCCTTTTTCTTTCTTCTTTTAAATACGATAAATAAAACCTAGTATCACTATATTCTACTTCTAGATAATTTAAATTTTCTCTATTTAAATAATCGAAATATTCTAATAGATCCTTTTGGTAATTTAATATGGTATAAGAAGAATAATGTTTTTCATATTTTAGGTAATCGAGATATTTTTTTAAATGGTCCATTTTATCCTCCTTATGTTCATTATGACGAATTTTTTTCTATTTTTCAAGAAAAAAACACTATCTTCTAGTGTTTCTTGGATCTTCTTTGACAAGGGTTAAGTATTCCTCTAAATCCATGACTGACGAAAATAGTTCTTCTTCATCTAGAGGAACATACAAAAGTCCACGATCTGTTTCAATATGATCTTCTCGTTTCAAATCGATCTTTTGATGATCGTAGATTGTTGTCATTACTTTGGGTTGATGGAGCGTTTTCGTTGAATTTGCCATTACTCGTCCATGATTCGTCGATAATTCTACTGTTTCTTGCCTATCTTGCCGCTTTTCCAGAAAACGATCGACAACTCTTAAAATTTCATAATAATCGGATCGTTTTTGGACCATGTATCCCCAATCATTTAAAGCTTTTTTTATGGCAGATGGTTTTTGATAACGAAGACCACGGAGAATTTCATATTTTTGAAAATCTGAAAACAAGTGATGAAAAACGATCAAGCTGTCTTGTAAGAGATGCGTGTTTTCGTTTAACGTTTTCTTAATGTCAGTTAAAACCTTATTGCTATTTAGCTTTTCTCGGTCTTTTTGATATCGCACTTTCAGAAATCCAAGTGTTCCATCATCTTTCGTGTACGTGATACAGATTCGTCCGTTGTTCTTTCGTTGACAAGATGAGCGATACGACTCATATTCTTTTAAAAACTGATCGATTTTTTCTTGATATGTTTCACTGTGACGAACCTCGTCTGAGTTCTTAAAATTCTTTATGATGTAGGTATCTAATTCTTTCAATTCCATCGTTTCTAACACTTTACTCATTTGTCCTTCTTGATCTAGGACGATTCTTAAATTGGCAATCATGGCAATCCCCCTTTGTTCGAATATATTATACAAGCTATGTTTTTTTCTGTCAAAACAATTCGGTGTTCTTATTTTTCTTTTTCAAAAGAACAAGAGGAACACTTTATTTGGTTATTCTTTTCTACTAGCATGCTACCGCATTCGGGGCAGTTTTCTGATATTGGTAAATCCCATGAAGCTACTTTGCATTTTGGATAATTGCTACATCCATAGAAAATTTTGCCTTTTTTCGTTTTTCTTTCGATGATATCGCCTCCACAAGAAGGACACGTTCTCACGACTTTCTTTTCTACTTCTTGTTTTTTGATATACTTACAAGTTGGATAATTGCTACATGCTGTAAATTCACCGTATTTTCCTTTGCGAATAACCAAAGGACTTCCACATTCAGGACAATTTTCGCCTGTCAATGTTGGAGCCTTTTTTTCCATTTCATCAAACGCTTTTTTTAACGTTGGATCAAACAGTTCGTAAAACTCTTTTAAGACTTGGTTCCAAACCCTATTCCCTTCGGCCACTTTGTCTAAATCGTTTTCCATTGCTGCCGTATAAGTGACGTTGATAAGATCGCTAAAGAACTCTTGAAGTTTATCTGTCGTTTCTATACCCATTTCGGTTGGAACAAATTTCTTTTCTTCTAGCGTCACATAGTGTCGTTCTTTTAACGTGTCCATGGTTTTGGCATAAGTAGATGGTCTTCCAATGCCTAGTTCTTCCATTTCTTTGATCAGTTTTGCTTCTGTATAGCGTTGTGGCGGTTTTGTAAAATGTTGTTCTTCCTTGATTTCCTTTGCCGTTAATATTTGATTCATTGTAACGTCTGGTAAAATTTTATCCTTGCTGTCTTCGTATTCGTTAAATACTTTTAAATAACCATCAAATACTAAAATTTGTCCTGTTGCCTTAAACTGATAATCGTTGTTATCTAATACTAGTGCTGTTGCTAATACTTTGGCATCTTTCATAAGAGAAGAAAGTGCTCTTATATAGATCATTTTATATAGTTTGTATTCGTCGTTTGATAAATACTGTTTTACTTGATCTGGTGTTCGCAATATGCTAGTTGGACGAATTGCTTCATGAGCATCTTGAACATTGTCTTTGTTCTTGCTTTTCTTTTGATATCCAATATACTCTTTTCCATAATGTTCTTCAATAAAATGATAGGTTGATCCGACAAATTCGTCAGAAAGACGAATCGAATCTGTTCTCATGTAAGTAATTAATCCCACGGTTTCGCTTCCTAAATCAATACCTTCGTATAGCTTTTGGGCAATGCTCATGGTCTTTTTCGCAGGAAAACCTAGTTTTGTTGAAGCATCTTGTTGTAATGTAGAAGTAATAAAGGGAGGACGTGATTTCTTACTTTTTTCTTTTTTGTCGATATTCGTAATGGTAAATTCTTGGCTCAACCTAGCTAACACTTCACGCGTTTGTTTTTCGTCTTTTAATTCGATCTCTTTTCCTTTATACTTTTCTAATTCTGCTTCAAAGTCATCGAAGAAAGCCGTAATAGTCCAATATTCTTCCGGTTGAAAAGCATTGATTTCCCGTTCTCTATCGACGATTAATTTTAAGGCAACACTTTGTACGCGTCCTGCACTTTTCGCCCCTGTTTTTGATTGTAACAGCTTACTTAAACGAAATCCGATGATACGATCTAAGATACGTCTCGTTTCTTGAGAATGAACTAAATTATCATCAATTTTAGTAGGGTTTTTCATAGCCTCTAATACTTTATCTTTGGTAATTTCGTGAAACAACACTCGCTCATACTCTTCTTCTTTAATCTCTAAAGCATCTTTTAAATGCCACGAGATCGCTTCTCCTTCCCGGTCGGGGTCGGTTGCAAGATAGATTTTATCTGCTTCTTTTACTTCTTTTTTCAGTTCATTAATCAATTTCTTTTTTCCTGAAATTGCCGTGTAATGAGGGGCAAACCCTTCTTCGATATCGACACCTAAGCCATATTTTCCCGTTGTTGCAAGATCTCTAATGTGGCCTTTACTCGATACTACTTTATACTCGTTTCCTAAATATTTCTCGATCGTTTTACTTTTACTAGGGCTTTCTACAATGACTAAATTTTTCATTTCTTCACGTCCTTACTTATACATTTATACTAATAAAATGGAACTTTGTCAATTCTTTTATGCTTACAATACTATTATACACACATCTTGAAAGAAATGACGATTTCTTTTCGTAAAATGAAAAAACAGAACCGTTATTCTGCTTTGACATAATCTTTTACAGGAGAAAAGCTTTTCCGATGTTCTTCTAAAATACCATGTTCTTTGATTGCCTCGATATGTTTTTTCGTAGGATATCCTTTGTTGTGTTTTAAGTCATACTCTGGATGACATTCATCCATTTTGTACATCATTTCATCCCTTGTTACTTTTGCTATGACTGATGCTGCCGCAATGGTAATGCTCTTTAAATCCCCTTTAATTATGGATGTCGACGGCATCTCTAATTCTAGTTTCATCGCATCAATCAACACATGTTCTGGGGTAATCGGACAAGACGTAAGCGCTTCTTTCATCGCTATTTTCGTGGCTTCATATATGTTTACTCGATCGATCGTCTTCGCATCGACTATACCGATTCCGATTGCTAACGCTTGTCTTTTAATTTCTCCATAATAGTAATTTCGTTTCTTTTCGGATAATTTTTTCGAGTCTGTTAGTCCATCTAATTGATAGTCTTTTGGCAGAATTACACATGCTGCTACGACAGGACCGATTAATGGGCCCCTTCCCACTTCATCGATTCCTGCAATCAGATTGATGCCACACTCGTTTAATTCTCGTTCATACTTGGTATTATCAATCATCAAAATAGTTTCCTCTTATCCATTCACTAAATTCATCTTCGATACCATCGATACTTACATACTTTTGATTTTCTTTACTGGTAAACACTTCTACTTTCGGAATGGCATATAAAGAGTAATTGTGTATTTCTTGGTGCTTTAAATCCTCCATAATCATATGATAGAAGTTCTTGGCATGGTGGAAAGAATTGTTGTGCAGAAGAAAGAAACGAATGCTTTTTACTTCTTGTTCTTCAAAATTAGAAAAACTTGTTGCAAATTGAACGGAACCAAAGTCAGGATAGTACGTCACTTTAATTAGGGCTTCCTTTCCTAGTGTTTCATCTTCTTTCCATTCGACAAGCGATTGATTACTATTGATTAGGTATTTTTTTAAAGGATCAATTTCGAAGCGATATTCTTCTTCTTTTTGCTCGTATATACTACTTTGTGGTGCTTCATTAATATAGTCATAATTCATGATTTCAAACCAGAAATAACCACAGCCAAAGCCAAAAATTAAAAGACCAATTAGAAAGGTAATGCTATATTTTTTCATATGTTCACATCCTTTTTCCAATGATGGAAAACAACCATCCAAGTACTGAAAATGATATTAATAATAAACCGAAGACAATCGCTAAAATACTAATTAAGTGAATGCCTTGAAAAAATAGGCAAATGATTACCCCAAAAGCAATTGCTAATCCTGCAACTAAGAAAACAACAGGAAAGCTCAATATGACTAAAAATATTTTTAACAAGACGACAAGTGGATTAAAAAGCGTCCGATACGTTACTGTGAATTCTTCTTGTTTTTCTTTTTTCGATGCTACTTTTTTTGCTTCTTTCTTCGGTTTTTTCTCTTGTTCTTTATCGATCCATTCTTCTTTTAAAATGTTCTTGTTTATTACATTAAAAATTAATAATATAGCAACAATTGCATAACTAAAGCGTACGAATATAACCCAAATGACACTTAGTATATGATCAATGACCCCAGGAAAGATCGATAAAATTCCTTTTCCAATTTCTTCAATCAAATAACAAGGCAAACGTAATAGCCAAATAAATAGTAATACTAAAATAAATTTACAAATGATTTTTATAATATCTTCTCCTTTTTGTGTCGAGATTACCTTTGTAAAGTTTTTAAAGAAATCGATCATTTTATCTGCTAATTGATTTAGAATGCGATCCATGCTATTGTCTTTTTTTAAGTAGTCGTCATTAATTTTATAGGCACTTAGAATTTCTTTTACGAGTTCATCAACAGAGCCAAAATCGGACACTGCTTCTTTTTCTGTTTTTCCTTCTTTTATTTTTTGATCGATATGATCTTCATACTCCTTTATAATATCGTCAATTTCTTGAGTTTCTAATACTTGTAGTTGTTTTCTTAGCTTGTCTAAAAATTCTTTTTTTGTCATTTTACATTCATTCCTTTCATAAACTTGCTTACGCTTTTTTCAAAATCGAGCCATTGTTTTTGTAATAAATGGCAACGATCGATTCCATTTTTGGTAATTCGATAGTACTTACGAGGGGGCCCTTCACTACTTTCTTGCAGGTAGGTATCAAAATATTTTTCGTTTGTCAGTCTTTTTAATAATGGGTAGATGGTTCCTTCGTTAATATCAAAGACTTTGGAGATGTTCTCTACTAGTTCATATCCATACTGATCTTTCTTTAACACCTGACAAAGGACGATAAGTTCTAAGACCCCTTTTTTAAATTGGCTATTCGTATGGATCACCTCTTTTAATATCAGTTTATACCAACTACCTTGTTATGTCAAGTAGTATTGTGGTTTTTATGTAAATAAAAAGATGTACTGTT
>CAZJKO010000018.1:0-19492 GCA_964546995.1 uncultured Muribaculaceae bacterium
TTCAGAATTAAGTTCTCGGAAGAGGGAAAATGGGAAGTTAAGTAAAAAATTTACCATATAGAGAATAAGGAGTGATCTGTATGTTAAAGTTGAAAAAAGCTTCATGGGGGGGGGTACCTTACTAGACAAATCAGCTTTGTCACTTCTTTTTTGTGTGTAAATACAGGATAAGTTTATCTTGTGTTTTTTGTGTGATAAAAATTAGGAGGATAAGAAAATGAAAAAAGAGAAGAGAAAATTATTTTTAATAGGAATGAGTATTTTACTTGTGTTCATTTTATTGATCGGAGTGACATACGCTTGGATGAGCTTTACGTTAAAGGGAACCAAAGTCAATGTGTTACGAGCCGGAAATCTTTCGTTAATTTTAGACGATGAAAATAGTGTTGGAATTAGTGATGAAAATGCTATGCCAATGTTAGACAAAAATGGAAGCGAACTTAATCCTTATCACTTTACACTTGAAAACCACGGTGATGAATATATTGAATATACGATCTATTTTGATGATGAAGCATTATTAGAGGATGAAACGAGAATTGAAGATAATAAGATTAAATATAATCTTGTTAAAAATGGGAATAGTAAAATTGCTTTACTTTCTGCTATGGGAGAACATCCAAATCGTATTTTAGACCATGGAATCATTAGTGGAAGAGATACTTATACATACGATTTAAGATTATGGCTCGATCAAGATGCAGGAAATGAAGTAATTGGAAAGGTTCTAAAAGGAAAATTAAGAGTAGAAGCAAGTCAAGTAAAAGAGACCGTATTAAATGAATCTAATCTTAATATGACAGTGGTAGGGACAAACGAGATAAGTTTAGGAAAGAATACACCTTTGGCTGATAACGAAGGGGAAAAGTTAGAACCCTATCAATTCACAGTAAAGAATACCACTAATACCGAAAGTAACTATGCCATAATATTAGATGATGTATCTGTGCTTGACACAAGAAGTGTAGGAGTTAGTGATGATAAGATCAAATATCAGTTAAAGAAAAATAACGTTGTCGTTGCAACAGACTTGTTATCTGAAACGATTGTAGGAGAAAATAGAGTCATCGATACAGGAATCCTTGCCAGTGGTGCTACAAACGATTATGAATTAAGGTTATGGATTGATGAAAGTGTGAGTAGCGAAGAAGCAAGTGGAATTACTTTGAATGGAAGTTTAAGGATTGTAAGTGAAAAGAGACATGTAGCAAATAATGAACATATTGTGGCAATTTATCCTTATGATGTAAGTCGTTGTCAAACAGGAGAAGAAGCAACTTGTGTTAGACAAACTTCTGCGCCAAATACTTATGCTCCAGGAACAATTGTAAAGTATCAAGTAAACGATCATGAAATAAAATATTTTCATGTTATCAGTGATAATGAAGCAACTTTAACCATGCAACAAAGAGAAAATACTATTTATGCAACCGAATGGTATGCAGCAGCAATGGATAATACCAAAGGACCATTAACGGTGCTTTCCGCTTTGGAAAGTGCTACATCTACTTGGACAAATGTGAATGATCAAAACTATGCGATGGGAACAACCCCTTTTAATAACAATAAATTTACGGCATGTACCTATAACCCTGTTATTAATTGTACGACAAACAAATATACTTTACAGGCGCGTACCGCCAAAGCAAGGATGATAACCGCGCAGGAGGCAGAAAAATTAGGCTGTACCAGTACAGAAAGATCATGTCCTGTATGGATGATAAATTATTTATTTAATTCAACAGGATATGGTGGAACCGTGAACGTCGCAGGAGGGAAATATGGAGAAAACCAGGGATACTGGACGATGTCAGCTTATGCGTCTGAAAATACAAGTTCGTTACATACGTATTTCTCTGGTAGAATTACCTACAGTAATACCAAGCGTACGTGGGCTGGTGCTCGTGCTGTCGTGGTTATAGACAAATAAAACAGGATCTCTCCTGTTTTTTTAGTGTTTTTGTTTTTGATACTTCTTTTCGATGTCTTCTCCAATTAGAAGGGGATTTAATTCGAAGAGATGTTTTTCTTTATGATTGGGTAAATCTTTCCTTAGGTCTTCTCGCTCTTCTTGGATATAATCATTGCTAGATAGATACATTTTAATTAAATTGGTTGCAAAATGAATATCTTGGTAGAAATAAGTTATGATATCGGGTAGATTGTTTTCTTCTAATATCGTTAGTAGATCTTGTTGTTGTTCTGTTCTGTTTTCTAGATTTTCTAGTAGTAAATAACAATTGCTCGACATAATGCCGATTTGATAGAATTTGATTTTTCTAGATTCTAAGTTATCGATTGGTTCCTTTTCAAAGAGCGGATCGAGACCTTTATCAAATTGTTTATAATTTTCATGACTTGACGTAAAATAATGGTAAAGGACTCCTACTTGGTATAATTGATCTTCTTTTCCGAGACCTAGATAAATGGATTGTTCTATTTCTTGTAAATGGTTTTGTAAGATGCTTGATAAAGAAAATATCATACTACTTCACTTCCTTTTATCACTAGTCTTATTTAAACATAAATTATTTTTCTTTGCAATATTTTATGACTATTTTTTTCCTTTATTCATATAGTTTAATAGGTGATCATATGAAACGAAAGATGTTCGAAATTTTTGGTGCTTTAGCTCTTGTTTGTTTTAGTTTTTATTATACCGATCAAGCGGTCGATATTGTTAGACGAAATGATCCTGTGATGAAGGAAATTGTATCTAAGATGGATCATTATGAAGAGAAGGCTGTGGATGCTTCTTTGAATTATCATTCTTTGATACCAGGTTATCAAGGGAAAAAGATCAATGTTTTAGAAAGTTATCGTAAGATGAGGAGGTTCGGTAGTTACGAAGAGAGTTTATTGGTGTTTGAAGAAGTAGATCCTAGCGTTAGTATGGATGAATACTACGATCGTTATGTGATACGAGGAAACGATTTGAAACATAGTGTTGCCCTTGTTTTTAAAGTGGGAAAAGATGATGATATCCATGGAATTTTGGATGTATTAAATGAAAGGGGAATTCGTTCTACTTTCTTTATCGATGGTGTTTTTTTAGAGAACAATTTTGATCTTGTTTATCAAATGGCAAGTGATGGACATGAAATAGAGGTTTTGGGTTACGATGAGATGTATCAAGAATCCTCCTTTAAGACTTCTTTAGATCTTTTAGAAAGTGTTACGAATATAAATGGTAAATTCTGTTATGCTGAGTACGATCAAAAAGAAGTGTTAGAACTTTGTAGCAAAGAGAAAATGCATACCATTATCCCTAGTATTATGGCTAAGACATATCCTTATGCTACCGTGAAGAATAAATTAGAAAGTGGTTCTATTATTGGGCTTCCTACGACACTTACGGTTGAGAGAGAGCTGAAGACAATCATCAGTTATGTTGAACAAAAGGGGTATCCATTAGAACGACTCGACCAATTACTTTCTGAAGAACGAATCGAGAAATAATCGATTCGTCTTTTTCTTTTGCTTGTAAAAGATGTCTTACTATTGTATAATTTTGATAGTAAGTAGGTGTTTTCGTTATGTATTTAAAAGAGATTAGTACGACGGGTTTTAAGTCGTTTGCGGATCAAATTCAAATTTCTTTGGATGATAAAATTACGTGTATTGTGGGACCAAATGGGAGTGGTAAAAGCAATATTGTCGATGCTGTACGTTGGGTGTTAGGGGAACAATCCATTAAAAGTTTGCGTGGCGATGGGACGATGAGCGATGTTATTTTTGGTGGGAGTAAGAGTAGAAAACCACTCAATGTCGCTAGTGTTTCGCTCGTTTTTGATAATCGAGATCATTATTTAAATGTTCCTTATACGGAAGTTTCTGTGAAAAGACGCGTCTATCGTAGTGGAGAGAATGAATACTTTTTAAACGGAGAGCGATGTCGTCTTAAAGATATTACGGATCTATTTATGGATAGTGGGATTGGTAAGGAGTCGTTTAATATTATTTCACAGGGAGAAGTGATGCGTATTCTTTCGACCTCTAGTCATGATAGAAGAGTGATTTTTGAAGAGGCTGCAGGGGTTTTGAAATATAAAAAGCGAAAAGAGGAAGCGTTTCGAAAACTCGATCGTACCCATGATAATTTGGATCGTGTTAGCGATATTATCCATGAGTTAGAACAACAAGTGGAGCCCTTAAGAGAACAGAGTAAGAAGGCTCAGGAGTATCTTTCCAATAAGGAGGGACTCGATAAGTATGAAGTTGCCCTTTTGACTTACGATATTACGGATCTTAATAATCAATACGAGAGAATGAAAACACGTATTGGGCATTTGGAAGAAGAAATTCTTTCTCTTTCGTCTTTTCATGTTCAAAAGGATGCCAATTTGGCGAATGATAAAAATGAACTTTTAAAGATCGAAAAAGAGCTTAGTGATTTGAATCAACAATTGTTAAACGTTACCGAAGAGGCTGAGAAGAAAAAAAATGAGTTAACCCTTTTACAGGAAAGAAGTAAATACGATGCTTCTTCTAGTAAAGTTCAAGAACAATTACGAACGCTTACATTAGAAAAAAAACAGTTGGAGATGGATGTTCATCTTGCAGAGCAAGAAGTTACTTTGTTAGAAGGAAAAGTACAGGATGTTTCTTCTTCTGTTTTGGCTCTTCAAAAGGAAATGGATCAGCTTAGTAAAGAAAAAAATCAAAAAGAGTTATCTTATCAGAATAGTAATCGGCGCATTTTGGCTTTGGAACAACAGATTCAGTTAAAGAAAAATTTGATTGAAGAGGGTGGAAGTCTTCCACAAAGTGTCAAATCGGTCCTTGGGAACGATCGTTTGAAGGGCATTCATCATTGTCTTGGCAATTTGGTGGAAGTAGAGCCTAAGTATACGAAAGCGTTAGAAGTTTCTCTTGCGTCGTCGAAGTTCTTTCTTGTCTGCGATCATGAAGATGATGCAAAACAAGCTATTTCTTATTTAAAGGAGAATCGTTTGGGAAGAGCGACGTTCTTTCCCATTTCGGTTATTAAGCCTCGGTTTATCGATAGCGAGATGAAGGGACTTCTTCAGCGTGATTCTTCTTTTGTGGCACCGTTATCTGATCTTTTGACTTTTCGTTCTATTTACCAAAATATTATGTTAAATCAATTTGGAACGGTTTTGGTTGCTACTGATTTAGATGGAGCGAATCGCCTTAGTAAACTGTGTCATGGACGTTATAAGATTGTCACACTCGATGGTGATGTCGTTCATATTGGGGGAAGTCTAACTGGTGGTACGCTTGCTATTTCTAGTAGCATCGTTAGTGAAAAACTGGCATTAAAACAACTGGAAAGCGATGTCGTGGAAGAAAAGTCTATCTGTTCTTCTTTTACGGGATCTTTAGAGGAAATTCAAAAACGTTTTGAAACCTTACAAGAGCGACTACTCAATTTGATGAAAGAAAAAAGTTCTCTTGCTTCTTCTTTAGAGTTAAAAAAAGGACAAGTATCGAAAGAACAAGAGCGGCTTGATTCTATGACGAGAGAATACGATAGTTTGTCTTCTTTGATGACGTCTTCTTTGGAACAAGAAGAAAAACGTGTGATTGATTCTTATTATGAAATGGAAAAAGAAAAAGAAGAGATTACGTTGAAGCGCAAAGCGTTTATGGAAAGACAGACGAAATTAAAAAATGACATTTTAGAGCACGAGGCTGAAGAGAAAAATCAAAATGTGGAATTACATAAAAAAGAACAAGAGTTAAAAACGTTAGAGATCGAGTGTAGTAAAATCGATGTGAAACTTGATCATTTGTTGCAGGAGTTAAGTGAAGAGTATTCGCTTACTTATGAAAAAGCAAAGAAAGAACATGAACTCGATATTGAGGTTGACGAGGCACGACAAAAAGTTAGTGTCTACCGCGAAAATATAAAAAGGCTCGGGATGGTTAATCTTGCTTCGATTGAAGAATTTGAGCGTGTGAATACGAGATATGAATATTTATTGGGGCAACGTAATGATTTGTATGGTGCTAAGGATACGCTTCTTCATATTATCGAGGAAATGGATCAGGTGATGACGAATGAGTTTTCGAAGACGTTTGAGCTGGTTCGATCTGAATTTCAACAAGTGTTTAAGGAGTTATTTAATGGTGGTTTTGCCGACTTGAAGATGACGGATCCCGATCATGTTTTAGAAACAGGAGTTGAAATTGTTGCTAGTCCTCCGGGAAAGAAACTTTCGACGATTTCTCTTTTATCTGGTGGAGAGAAGACGCTTACCGCAATTAGTTTGTTATTTGCGATTTTAAATATTCGAACAGTTCCTTTCTGTCTTTTCGATGAAGTGGAAGCGGCACTTGATGAAGCAAACGTTGATCAGTTTGGTAAATATTTGGATCATTATAAGAATAAAACACAGTTTTTAATTATTACGCACAAAAAGAAAACGATGGAATATGCGGATACGCTTTACGGTATTACGATGCAAGAGTCTGGTGTCAGTAAGCTCGTGAGTGTTCGGTTTGATGAAGAAGTGAAGTAATTTATAGGAAAACGGTATTCGTTTTCTTTTTTTGGCAAAAGAAAAAGTACCTTTTGGTACTTAAATTGCTCGGTATTTATCCATATCTTTAAAGGGGTTCGTTTTGTCGATTCGGTCTGTAAAAAGAATTCCGTTTAGGTGATCAATTTCATGTTGAAAGGCAATGGCGACTTCTTCTCGTGCTCTTACTTTTATTTTGTTTCCTAAAGTATCAAATCCTTCCACGGTAACTCTTGCGTATCGAGGAACAATTCCTTCTACCTCGCGATTGACACTTAGGCAACCTTCACCGGACTCGACGTAGATCATTTCTTCGGAAGTACTGATGATTTTGGGATTAATCATAATGTACGTTTCAAATTTTCCTTCTTCTAGTTCATTGACAATCGTTAAATAACGTTTTTTGATACCTAGTTGAATGGCGGCCATTCCCATACCAGGTCTTAAATCGTATTTGATTGCTTTTTCTTCAATTTGACTATTCGTTAGATATTCCACCATTAAATCGATTGTCTTTAAGTCTTGTTTGCTAAGAGGAAAGATGACATCGTCACTAATTTCTCTCAATCTTTTGTCTTTTTCATCTAAAATATCTTTTGTTTTTAACATGTTTTTCACCACCTAACTATTTGTGAGAACTTCGTACTTATTTTATCAAAAAAACGAAAAAAAGGGAAGTTTTTCTTTCCCTTTCTTTTCTTATCTTACGAATCTTGAACCGATGACAATAACTAATAAAATAAATAGTACTAAAATGATTGCATAGTTGCTACCATTTCCATATCCATAATTTCCGCCACATCCACAACCAGTACCCCACCAAGGCCAAGGTGTACCAAAGTTTTGACTAGGGCATCCGCATCCGCAAGATCCACCACCATAATAATACATAGGTTTATCCTCCTTTACTTAAATCTAATATAGTCTATTCACTAAGATGAAGAGTGTTAATGAATTTGACCCATTCGTGTTTCTTGTAAAATTACTTTCAATATGATATGATTTATAAAGTAGAGGAAGTGATAAATTGAAGAAAAAATTAAAATATATGGATAAACCGTTATTTTTTGTTAGTATTCTTTTATTTGTCATGGGACTGATTATGATCTTTTCTTCTTCTAATATTACAGCATTTATGAAATATGGGGCTAGTCCTTATAATTATTTATTTAAACAATTGATTTTTCTTCTTCTCAGTTTTGCCTTTTCTTTATTTATGATCCATTTTAGTACGAAGTTTTATGGTATGTTTAGTTTTGTTATGGTTATTGTCATTGGGGTTTTGTTGGGTGTTTTGTTGGTTGTTGGTGAGTTTAAGAATCAGGCGATTAGTTGGTACGATTTTGGCTTTTTTCACTTACAACCAAGCGAGTTTGCAAAGATCATTATGATTGTGTGGATGGCACATTACTACGAAGTAAATAAGCGAAATTTAACGAAGTATGGGGTTAGTTTGTTTCCGTTACTAGTTGGGGGAATTTTAGCGTTTTTGATTGTTTTTCAACCAGATCTTGGGACTGCTATCATTTTTTCGATTATTGTTTTTTGTCTTTTTCTTTCTGTTCCGATTGCGAAAGAAATTAAAGCTAAAATTTTTATTACGTTCTTTGGATTGATTGTTGTCGTGGGTCTTTTCCTAGTGGGAAGTGGAAAAACGATTATTTATGAGCGACAATTAGAACGACTTAATTTTACGAGACCATGTGATCGTCTTTTGGATACAGGTAATCAAGTTTGCAATGGATATATTGCTATTAATAATGGGGGATTATTAGGGGTAGGTCTCGGCAATAGTACTCAAAAATATTTGTATTTGCCGGAAGCTCATACCGATTTTATCTTTGCTATTATTATGGAAGAGTTGGGACTTGTGTTTGCTATTCTCATTTTGGTTTTATATATCTTTGTCTTGTATCGCATTTTAAAGATTGGGAAGATGAGTTATACGGATCGAGGGGCAGTGATGTGTTATGGGGTTGCTCTTTACATTTTCTTGCATATTGCTGTTAATGTATTAGGTTTGTTTGGACTTATGCCAATGACGGGTGTGCCACTTCCATTTATGAGTTATGGGGGTAGTTTTACTCTTTGTCTTGTGGTTGCTTTAACGCTTGTTCAGCGAGTTAGTATTGAAACAGGTTTGAAGAACGAGAGTAAACTTTTAAAGAAATAAATATCTTTTCTTAGAAAAGGTATTTTTTTTGTTGATGTTTTTTTCTTTTGTTTTGAATAATAAGAGTGAGGTGACTATATGAAATGGATCTTTAATTATCGAAATTATCTTTTGATTGGTGGAATTTTCCTTTTTGGTTTGATTGTTTTTTTGTTCTTTTTTGTGCCGAAAGAGAATTCTGTTGCTTTTGAACCATTGGAAGAAATTGTAGAAGAAGAATCTTTGAAGGAAGAAGTTACTTTTTACAAAGTAGATATTAAGGGTGCAGTTGAGAGACCAGGCGTATATTCTTTAGAAGAGGGAAGTCGTGTAAATGATGCTATTTTAGAGGCAGGGGGAATGACTTCTCAAGCGGATTCTTCTTCCATTAATTTGAGCAAAAAAATTGAAGATGAGATGGTGATTTTTGTTGCTATCAAAAAAGAAGAAAGTGAGCTTGTCTTAGAAGATAATCAAGTTCCTTCGGTTACGAATGGGGCAGCATATCGTTATAATCAAGAAAATTCTTCTCATAAAGTGTCACTTAACCATGCGTCTTTAGAAGAATTGATGGAGTTATCTGGTATTGGAAATAGTAAAGCACAAGCGATTATTTCGTACCGAACGGAGAAAGGGGGCTTTCAAACGATTGAAGAAATAATGGAAGTAAAAGGAATAGGGGAAGGTCTTTTTGCTAAAATTAAGGAAGATATTACTTTATAAGTTTCCTTATTATGGTTTTCTTTTTTTGATTTGTTTGATTACCTTTTTTCGTCTTACATGCAACAATCCAAAAAGTCATTATCTTCTTACGGATTCTTCTATTCAAGGTGTTATTCATAAGATATTTGTCGATGGTGATTTGTTACAGCTTACGATACAGGGAAAAGAGAAAGTGATGGGTACTTACTATTTTTCGTCATTGGAAGAAAAAGAGGAGATGTTAAAAACACTTCATTTGGGAGAAAAAATTGTTGTTCATGGAACGCTTTCTTTGCCCAAACACCATACAAATCCCAATCTTTTTGATTATCATGATTATTTAAAACGAAAAGGGATCTTTTACTTAATGGATATTGATGCTTTCGATAAAGTCAAGACGAATCGTTTGTTTCTTTATCGAGTAAGAGAGAACATTTCTTCTTATTTAAGTCAGAATACTTATACAAAAGGATATGTCTTGGCTTTTGTGATGGGGGATGTTTCCTTTCTTTCTTCTTCTATTACCTCTACTTATCAAAATATTGGAATTAGTCATTTACTAGCGATTAGTGGTACACAAGTAACGTTTTTAAGTGGTGTTCTTCTTACTTTTTTGAAAAAGATTCGTATAAGAGAAACGGTACGTTACGTTATTACCGTTTTCATTTTAAGTTTTTATCTTATTTTGATCGAAGCACCACCACCTGTATTACGGGCTTACTTGTTTTTTGTTTTTTCCTCAATCAATCAAATTTTTTATTTTCATATTAAAAGCCTACATCTATTTTATTTGGTGGTAGGATGTTCTTTATTGATCGATCCTTATATGATTTATGATTTGGGATTTCAGTATTCTTACGTTATTAGTTTTTTCTTGATTTTGTTTTCTCCTTATTTGAAAGAAAAGGGGAAGATAAAGCAGTTATTTATTACCTCTATTTTATCGTTTGTTGCATCGCTTCCTATTAGTTTATCTAGTGTATATCAAGTAAACTTATTATCGATTCTCTACAATTTATTTTATATTCCTTACGTTAGTTATTTGGTGTTTCCTCTTTCTATTCTTACTTCGTTTTTCCCTATCTTTGATAGGCTATACTATTTTTTTATTTTGGTTATGGAACAAAGTGCTGTTTTTCTATCTTCTTTTTCTTTTTTGACTTTGATTATGGCTAAACCATCTTTGTTTGTTGTTTTTCTTTATTATGGTGTGGGTCTTCTTTTTTGTTATGGTTTTGTTTCTTTTAAAAAGCGGTTTTTGGTTCCTTTTCTTTTTCTTTTCGTGGTTCACTTTTTTTATTATGATTCATCTCGTTTTGTCCTTGTTATCGATGTCGCACAAGGGGATTCTATTTTATTACACGATGGGAAATACAATGTGTTAATCGATACTGGAGGAAAGATGTCTTTTTCTAAAAAGAAGTGGCAGGAACGAACAATAAAGGGTGTGAATGGTATATCTTCTTCGGTTTTGCTTCCTCTTTTAAAGTCTTATGGTATTAGAAAACTCGATGCTCTTATTTTAACGCATGGGGATTACGATCATATGGGGGAAGCAAAATCTCTTGTTCAACATATGAAAGTAGAAAAAGTGATCTTTAATTGTGGGGTGTTTAACGATTTAGAAAAAGATCTCATCCAAGTGATAGAACAAAAGAAAATTACTTATGCGTCCTGTGTAACAAGATTAAATGTTAATCAACATATATTACAGTTTTTAAATACGAAAGAGTATGATAATGAAAATGATAATAGTAATGTTATCTATACCAAATTTGCTGGATACCAATTTTTGTTCATGGGAGATGCTGGAATCAATAAAGAAAAAGATCTATTAGAAAAATATAAACTAAAACATATCGATTTTCTTAAAGTGGGACATCATGGGTCCAATACGAGTAGTAGTGAAAGTTTTATTAATAGGGTAAATCCAAAATATAGTTTCATTAGTGTTGGCAAAAATAATAGATATAATCATCCAAAAGAGGAAGTATTAGAAACGTTAAGTCATAGTAAGATTTATAGAACTGATTTAGATGGAAGTATTGAGATTAAATTAAATAAAAGTGGGTATAAAATCAGGACGTGTCCACCATAGGAAGGAGAATGAAAATGAATGAAATAAAAGAATATACAGCAAAATTATTTGAAGACATTAAACATATAGATGAAAAAGGCAGTGAATACTGGCTAGCACGAGAATTACAAAATGTATTAGGATACCATCAATGGCGAAGTTTAAATGATTTAATTGAAAGAGCTAAAGTTGCTTGTCAAGAAAGCAAATGTAATATAGATGATCATTTTGCGTTACACCGCAAAATGATAAAATTGGCAAAAGCAGCAAAAAGAAATGTAGTAGATTATAAACTATCTAGATATGCGTGTTATCTAGTTGTAATGAATGGAAATCCTAAAAAAGAAATAATAGCTCTTGCTCAAACTTATTTTGCCATTCAAACTAGAAAACAAGAATTAAGTGAAAAAGAATATAGTGAACTAACAGAAGATGAGAAACGATTCTATCAACGAAATTTAACTAAAAAAGGAAATTATTCATTAAATATTGCGGCTAGAAATGCAGGGGTTAAGAACTTTGATAAATTTCATAATTCAGGTTATAAAGGTTTATATAATGGCGAAACAGCGAATGATATTGCGAAAAGGAAGAAACTTAGATATAGAGAAGATATATTAGATAATATGGGAAGCGACGAACTGATTGCCAATTTATTTCGAATTTCTCAAACCGAACAAAAATTAAAAAATGAGAATATTCATTTAGAAAGTAAAGCAAATGAAATTCATTATGAAGTTGGTAAGGAAATTAGAAATACAATTAAGAAACTTGGAGGAACTATGCCAGAAAAGTTGCCAACTCCAGATAAAAGTTTAAAAGAGTTAGAAAAAGATCTATTAAAAAATATAAACTAAAACATATCAATTTTCTTAGAGTGGGACATCATGGGGCGAATATGAGTGGTAGTGAAAGTTTTATCAATAGAATAAATCCGAAATATCATTTATTAGTGTTGGAAAAATAATAGTAAGATTTATAGAACAGATTTAGATGGAAGTATAGAGATTATGTTAGATAAAGATGGATATAAGATAAGAACTTGTCCACCATAGGAAGGAGTAAGGTATGAGTTATTATGATGAAATAAAAAATAAACTTTTAAATAATGAAATAAATAAGAAAGTTAAGAATTATTCAATTAATAGAAGTGATTTAAATACTTATTACAATGTTGGAAAAATTTTAAGCGAAGCTGGTAAACATTACGGAAAAAGTATAATAAAAGAATATTCTGATAGATTAACAAAAGAATTAAATATAAAATACAGTGTCAGATCATTATATAAAATGATAAAGTATTTTACCTATATAGATAATCAAAAAGTGCCGACATTGTCGGCAAAATTATCTTGGAGTCACTATGATGAATTGTTAAAATTGAAAAACGAATATATGATAAGTTATTATATAAAAATTTCAGAGGAACAAAACTTATCTATTAGACAACTCAGAGATAGAATAAAATCTAAAGAATATGAAAGATTGGACAAAGACACTAAACTGAAGTTAATAAATAAAAAAGAAAGTAATGTTGTAGATTTTGTAAAAAATCCTATATTAATTAAGAATAATTATAATTATCAAAATATATCTGAGAAATTATTACAAAAATTAATTTTAGAAGATATAACTTCATTTATGAAAGAATTAGGAACAGGCTTTAGTTTTATCGATAATGAGTATAAGATTAAGATTGGAGATCATTATAACTATATCGATTTACTTTTGTATAACATTCCATTTAAATGTTATGTAGTTATTGAATTAAAGGTAACTAAATTAAACTCTACTCATATTGGTCAAATACAAAACTATATGAATTATGTAGATAAAAATATAAAAGACATTGACGATAATAAGACTGTTGGGATAATCATTTGCAAGAAAAACAATCAATATGTCATTGATTATTGTAGTGATAATAGAATTATAGCAAGAAAATATGAATTAGTATGATAGGAAAGTAAATCGTTGAAATACTAAAATTATTGACTTGACAATTAAGAGACAAAATAAAATTAGGATTATTGCTAGGAAATAGGAATTCGTGTCTTTTTCTTTAAAATTGGAACAATCTTTTCCTGTTTTCCATAGAATAATAGTAACGGATGGCATTTTCCGTTTGATATAGATGAAAAAAGTAAAGGGTGTCTTTACTTTTTTCGTTTTAATATATCGATACATTTTGATAGTAGTGGGTTAAGATTTGATGGTAACTGTAACCATTTTTTGCCATTCCGTTGGCGCCAAATTGACTCATGCCGACACTGTGACCCCATCCTTTGGTTTCAATTGTTAGAATTCCTTCGTGTTCTGTTATGGTGAAGTCTAATGAAGCAAGATTACATTTGGTACGGAAGTCTTTTCCTGAAATTATTTGGTTTCCTACTTTTACAGTCGTGACATATCCTACGTTATTTCTCGTTAGTACTTCTACTTGTCCTTTTGTTTCACCGAATAAAGATAATATGGTTGCTTTGTCTTTTTCGTATTTTTTATAATAGAATCTCGATTCTAAATCTTCCGTACTTGCGACACTTTTTAAATAAGGTATGTCATATCCCCAAACCTCTTTCGCATCGATTGTGTAGCCATTGTTTGTTGAATGATAGACAGCATCGATCAACGTTCCTTGATAGTAGATTGCAAGATTTTGGGTTGCTTCGACGGCATTTTTTATTTTTTGATAATAAGTAGAGAAAGCAGATCCCCATTCTTGTTTCATTTGGTCGATATCGATGTAGACTTGTGTTCGTTCATCATCTGTTAGTGTTTTTCCTTCTGCTAGTCTTTTTAAGGTGTACGTTCTTGCAACGATGGCTTGGGCTTTTAGAGCTTCGATGTGAAATGATGCAGGCATTTCAGCAGCAGTTACACCGATCAAATATTCTTCTAATGGTAGCGTTACTATTGCTCCACTTTTTCTATGTACTGTTACGGTTGGACCTGTATAAGTTGGTTTTTCTTCTATGGTAGGAGTAGTTGGTGGTGGAGTTGTTGAAGCAGGTGGAGTGGTATTTGATGGTGTTTTATTGTTTGGTTTATTTGGCATGATGGGGTTACCCGATGTAGGTTTGTTTTTTGTTTCTATTTTTTCTTCTACTTCCTTGGGTTCTTCGTTATCCATTTGTTCATTTTTTAATTCATAATCGATTAAATCTACTACTAATTTATCTGTTATATATTGATGGTTCGTTTCGTTTTGTAGGGTGTGTTCATCGATTTTAATTCTAGCAATAGCAAGGGTTCCTACTGCTAAAATGATGATACCACTACTAAGGATTAACTTATTCTTTTTTATGTATTCGTTTATTTGTTTGATTAGCGGTTTATCTTCTTTTTTATGCTTACCAAATTCGAAAGTATAGTCTAAATGAATAACCAATACTTTCTTTCCGTTTTCTTCTTGATACGTGTGTCCTAAAATCATATTATCACCAGTTTTAGTATGGGCGATATTCTTTTATTTATGTTTTTTATTTTTCTTTGAGTGGGGGATTGTTTTCTTTTCTTTTTTTCTATACAATAGAGTTAGGTGATGGTTGTGAAGAATATTAATGAACTTGTCGATTTTTCGAAGAAGGATCAAATTCAATTAGAGCAGGCTTATATTGATTCTTTACAAAATGAATCGTTTAAGGAGTATGTTAGAGATCTAAATATCGAACAAAAAGTGTTAATGAAATATACTTCCATGTTAGAAGATGCAAGTAAAGAGTTCTATCACTGTAAAGATTGTAAAGGATTAAGTATGTGTCAAAATGAAGTACTTGGATACCTTCTTACACCTAGTTTAAATGAAAATAAGAAAACGATTTTGTTTTCCTATCATGCTTGTCCTTACATGCAAAAAGAATTAAAAGAAAAGGCTCATCAGAAATATATGACTGTCTATGATGTTCCTAAAGAAATTAAGTCTGCTTCCTTTCAAGATCTTTATAAAGATGATAAAAAGCGACTTCCGATTATTAAATATTTTCACGATTATATCGATTCTTATAAAAAAGATCATGTTCTTAAGGGAATGTATTTGTATGGTTCCTTTGGAAGTGGAAAGACTTATTTGATAGCCGCTCTTTTTAACGAACTTGCCAAAAGAGAAATTCCTAGTGTCATCGTCTATTTTCCAGAGTTTTTAAGAGGATTAAAATCGAGTTTTGGAACAGATTTTGAAGAGAGATTTCAATATATTAAAAATGTTCCTTTGCTTCTTTTAGATGATATTGGAGCAGAGAATATTACCGCGTGGGGAAGAGATGAAATCTTAGGACCTTTGTTACAGTATCGGATGGATTCGTCTCTTAGTACTTTTTTTACTTCTAATTTGAGTATAGAGGAACTTGAAAAACATTTTAGTACAACAGCAAATGGAGTAGATAAAATTAAAGCAAGAAGAATTATTGAACGAATTAAGCAAATGAGTGAAGAGTTTAGTTTGGTTAGTGTCAATAGGAGAAAGTAGATATGGATATTCGGGGTTTATTACAAAAAGAACAATGGTATACAAAAGAAGAGATGCAAGAGAAAACAGGTATTTTAGATGAGCGGAGAATGATCCAACATTTGTTTCAGATTTTAGAACAAGATATTTCTTCTTTTTCTTATGATAAAGATTATACTTATTTGTTTTCTATTTTTGATTATTTTGAAGAATGGTTAGAAGAAGATTCTACTTTGTTTTCTAGTCATTCTTTAGAACGATTAGAACGGTTTCACGATGAACTAAAAGCATGTTTAATTACTAAGCCAGGTTCTATTTCTAAAAAGGATGGTCGTTTTCAAGTGCTTAAACAATTATTATTTCAAATTGAAAGTTTAAGTATTCGTCTTGCTTACGATGAACAAGATCATCGTTTAAAAGGAATTTATCCCATTGTTTCTTCCCTTGTATTTGATGTGTGTGATCTTACTTATGTCGATTCGTTGTTTCGTAAATTCCCAGGTGCTGTAAACTGTAAAGATGAAGATGGGACTTTTTTAATTGAGAATGTTATGAAAGCTTATTTGTCTTCCTTAGAAGAAAAAAATAGAGAACGTATCATTTATTTTGATTCTATTTTAGAACTTGTGATGTGTTCTAAGCAATTTCATTTTTTATCTATCGATCGTGATAAATGGAAAAAAGAAATACGAAATCGAATGAATCAATTCGATCATGATGATGATTCTTATCCGGATCAAATCTTTTTTCTTGGTTCTTTGAAACGGTTGTTACTTCGTAATAAGTATTTATTTGATACGTTTGATGTTTTGTGTCAAAAATATCAAGTATCCAATCAATTTGATTCTTATATCGATCATGAACTAGCAATTTATGATACCGATTACTTTTTAGGGGATTTAACGTTAAGAAAGAAGATTTCTTCTTTTGTTATGGCGATCGATAGTCAAGATGCTCATGAAATCGATGATGCGTTATCGATTGATCTACTCGATAATGGACATTATTTAGTAGGGGTTCACATTAGTAATGTAACAGGATATCTTCCTTATTCTTCTTTGACTGTGGAAGAAGCAAAGAAGAGAACAACATCGATTTATTTAAGTGATCGAACTATTCCAATGTTTCCTTCGTATGTATCCAAAGATAAATGGTCTCTTAGTAAAGATCAACCACGGCTTACCCATTCTTACTATTTTGATCTTTCTCCTAGTGGTATGATTTGTGACTATCGTTTTTACAAGAGCTTTCTTTCTCTTTCTTATCAAGCAACTTACGAGGAGGTTGATTCTATTTTGAAAGAGGGAAAAGAAGAGACGACTTTAGAGAAGACTTGTCATATGCTTTTGGAAGCTTCGAATCTTATTGCTAAGAATTTTCATATTTCTAAATGGTATACGTTTTCTAAACAAACACATACTCGTTCTAGTAAAGCTGAAGAAATTGTTACCAATATGATGTTACTTACCAATAAGACTATTGCAGAACATTTTGCCTATTATCAATATCCTTTGATTCGTCGTGTTCACGAGATCGAACCATCGAAAAAACTCGAAATCGAAGCGTTGATGCAAAAACTACCAGAAGGAGCAAATGGAGAAAAGATGAAGATGGGACTTGAAAATCTTTTGTTGCTATGTCCTCCTGCTTTTTATGGTAGTAGTGGAAAACACGATGGTCTTCTTTTTGAACACTATTGTCATGCTACTTCTCCTTTAAGAAGATTTCCCGATGTTTTAGTCGAAAAGTGTATGGATTTGTGTTACTTTCAAAAACCAACGGATCAACAAATTTACTTTTTAGAACGAGAAATTCAAGCAGTATCTCATATGGTTAATGAAAAGAAGAAAACACTTACTTTATTTGCAAAGCGTTACGAACAAAATAAAAATGTCAATAAGTAGTCTAGATTTACAAATCGCTTGTCAAAGAAAAAGCCTGATGTTATAATGATCTTAATAATGAAGATAGGAGAAGGTTTTGATGAAAAATGAGAATAAGAGACGGATTTTTGTTACGGCACTTTGTGTTTTAGGTGTTGTACTTTTGGTAATTGGGGTTAGTTATGCGTGGTTTACACTTAATTTGAATGGAACGAAAACGAACGTTTTGAAAGCAGGAAATTTAACTTTGACGTTAGATGATACTAATGCAACGGGAATCGATTTGATTCATGCTGTGCCTATGTTTGATGAAGTGGGGGAAACCCTTGATCCATATCGGTTTGTTCTAAGAAATGAAGGAGAGATCGATAGTAGTTATGCTATTTATTTAGATGATATGGAACTTTTAGAAGAGGAATCGCCAATTGGGGATGACTCTATTAAGTATCAACTGATTAAGAATGATGTTTCTACTACTAAATTGTTGTCTACTATAGGAAGTCATCCAGCACGTGTTTTGGATAGTGGCGTTATTAAACCAAATGAAGAGATTACTTATGAGCTTAGACTTTGGATTGATTCTGATGCAGGAAATGACATTATGGGGAAAGTATTCCGTGGAGTTGTTCGGGTTGTTGCCACACAAGTTAGTCAAGCTGATTTAACGAACCCTAATATTTTAAATGTTTATAGCTATAGCACAGAAGATGCGACGAAGTGTCTTACAGGAGAAGAAACAACTTGTGTAGAATTAACAGAAAAACCTCAAACGTACGAAGTAGGTACGATCATTAAATATCAAGTGAACGATACAGAATCAAAGTACTTTCATGTAATGAGTGATGAAACAGATACGTTAGTCCTTCAACAACGTGAAAATACTGTTACTCAAACACCGTGGTATAGTACGGAAGATGGATCTTATGACAATACTAAAGGACCACTTACGGCACTTCCTGTTTTGGAAAATGCGACAAGTGGATGGACGAATGTAAATGATCAAACGTATGAGATGGGAACAACAGAATTTAAAGGTAATGCATTTACAGGATGTTTCTCTACTTGTATCACAAATAAATATACGTTACCTGAGAGAACGGCAAAAGCTCGAATGATTACTTTTCAGGAAGCGAGTGCTTTAGGATGTACTGGGACACAAAAGTCATGTCCTGTTTGGATGAACAACTATTTAGGTGACAATAGCAGTTATGGTGGTACAGAGACAGGGGATGATTATGGTTATTGGACTATGTCTTCTCTTTCAGCCGATACGACACAAGCAATCATGATTTATCATAGTGGTAACCATAGCAATAGTAGTCCAACTACTTCTTCGTTTGGTGTTCGTGCTGTCGTTGTCATCGATAAATAAAAATGTGAAAGAAAGAAGTGATCGGGATGTTACTAGTGAAAAAATCCATGTGGGGGGGGGCAACTTACTAAACAAGTAAATAAAGTCACTTCTTTTTTGTGCAAAAATACAGGATAGAGTTATTTTGTATTTTTGTTGTCTTTTTATCTAAAAAGCCGACGAAATAAGAAAAAGAAAAGAAGCTATACTATAATTGGTATTAGAATAGAAGGTGTATTAAATGGAAAAAAATAAGAAATTGTTTATGATCTGCATGGGTATTTTTTTGGTTCTTGTGTTAGTCATCGGTGGGAGTTATGCATGGTTTACCCTACAACTAAATGGAACGAAAACAAATGTGTTAAGGGCAGGTACTTTGTCTTTAAGATTAGATGATG
>CAZJKO010000019.1:0-6530 GCA_964546995.1 uncultured Muribaculaceae bacterium
AGTCTGGACCGTGTCTCAGTTCCAGTGTGGCCGATCACCCTCTCAGGTCGGCTACGCATCGTTGCCTTGGTAAGCCATTACCTTACCAACTAGCTAATACGCCGCAGGCTCATCTTCAAGTGAAGCTTTAAAGGCTCCTTTTACTATAAAACAACGTATCGTTTTATATATCATCCGGTATTAGCAATCATTTCTAATTGTTATCCCAGTCTCGAAGGTAGATAACCCACGTGTTACTCACCCTTGCGCCACTAAATGGAAATCCTAATCCAATTTTGTGCAAGCACTCCATCTTCAAAGGGCCATTTCGTACGACTTGCATGTCTTAGGCATGCCGCCAGCGTTCATCCTGAGCCAGGATCAAACTCTCCAAAAAAATATTTAAAGGTTTGATTTTTTAATTTACTATTTCCTAGCTACTCAAAATTGACGTTTTGCTCAGTTTTCAAAGATCATCTTGTATGTTTTTTTCAAGCTGCGTTTCCAATATACCAAATAACTCGTATTTTGTCAACTCTTTTTTAAAAGTTTTTTAAAACAAGTTGCTTTGACATATTTTTACACCTGCTTTTCTGCAGGATGTGTATCTAATATAGCAATTATATTAGATAATGTCAATGACTTTTTCTGTTTTTTTGTCAACTTTCTTTTTGTCTGGTCTTTGACATTTTTTTACATCACTTTTTTTGAAGCGACGCTATTTACTATATCAAATAATAAGTAGTGTGTCAACATTTTTTTGAACTTTTTGCTTCCTTTTATTGTGATGAATTTGGTCTTTTGTTAACCAACGTGTTTTACTATAACAAATACTCCTTTTTCTGTCAACAAATTTTGACACTTTTTTTAAATTATTTGTTGGTGTTTTACGACTACATTTTAATATATGCACTTGTGTCAAAATATTTCCTTAAAATTTAAAAAACAGCCATGTTTTTGGGACTGTTTTAAGAAATTAGTTTATTTGGTTGCTTTTTTGCTTCTTTATATATTTTATAATAATGTTCTACCAAACCCATTCGAAATGGTCCTGTTTTTGTTCTTGCTAAATTAATCAACGATGTCAATTCTTCTTTTAAAATGCGATCTATGCTTTCAGGGTATTGCATGATTGTTTTGTGATAATTATATTCGCCACGATCCAACACTTTAAACGAACCATCGGGAAATACTCTTAAATCTAAATCGTAATCAATGTATTTGATTGTTTCTTCTTCGATAATGTATGGAGACGCCATGTTGCAATAATAGTAGATGCCATCTGTTTTATACTGGCCTATTACGTTATACCAACTATTTTTAAAAAAATACATAATTGCTGGCTCTTTGGTTTTCCAAGCTCGGCCATCTGCTTCTGTCACTTTTGTTTTTTCATTTCCAAACACTAGATAATCATCGTGTATTTCTAGTAAAACAGCCTCGTCCCAAGCTCGATGTATTTTTCCGTTATGTTTATAACAATGTATTTCATATTGTTTTCCTATTTCTAACTGCTTCATATTTTTCCTCTTCTCTAACTCATATTATAACGAATTCTTTTCTCTTTTTCAATTCATTTTGTCGACTTGTATTTTTTATTCTGATTATTTATGCTATAATATTATTATAGGTAGGTGAAACATATGGTTTTATCCGTTTGGGATACCATTCAAAAATGGGGTGAACAATTAAAAAGTTTCATTTTTGAACATTATGAAAGTCCCGTATTTTGGGGTCTTCTATTTCTCATTGGCGTTATTTTGACCAGTTGGGCTTATTCTAGTCTCCATCATAAAGATTAAAAAACCAGAGATTTATTCCTTCTCTGGTTTCTTTTTTTTCTTTGATGATTGTTTTGGTTCTTCTATCACTGCTTCTTTTATATTATCGACTTCTTCTACTAATTTTTGAATTCCTTTTAGGTTCTTTTTAATGATATAGCATTCTATAACATCTAACACAGAGTATATGATAATAAAAATGCCAATAACCTGTGTTAATACTACTGCACCTTCAAATGGATTGAAAATGAGAATGACACCACATACTAAAGTGATAAATGATAGAATTAATGTCGTCATCCACATTTTGTTATCATAATGCTTTAATTCTACTGCATACTGTACTTTCAAGGCACTATTTACAACGATAAATATTCCTAAAACAAACGGAATTAACGATGCTAATGCGGTTGGGTTAAATACTAATACTAACCCTGCTACAACGCATATAATGCCATACACTAAATTAAAGTTAAACATACCACCGATTTCTCGATTTTTAATATAACGTGCAAATGCAAATGCTCCCAATAGTAAAATAATTGTTCCTAAAATATAAGAAATCATCGAGATCGTCGTTTCTGGTTTCAATAGTAAAAATAGTCCTAACAAAATAAATCCACAAGCAGACAAAATAGAACTTGTCCACATTCTTTTTAATTCTTGTTTCATAATTTCTCCTTTTTTATTTTTTTTCTACTTTTTTAAAGTGGGTTCTATCTTTGCCACAGATCGGACATACAAAATCATCTGGCAAAGGCCCTTCGTGTACATATCCACAGGTATCACAAACATAACTTTCTTCTTGGGTTATGATTTCTGTCTGATAAGTTGGGGCTTTTTTGGGGGCTTTGCCTTTTCGTACTTGATGATAGTATTGATATGTCATCGGTTCTAAACTGTTTTCCTTTTTAGCATCGACTACTTTTGCTAAAAAAATACTGTGACTGCCACAATCGATGATTTTTTCCACTTCGCAAATTAAATATCCACAAATGTGATCTGTTACAACTGGGGTATCATCCACCATCTTATATTGGGTATTTGCAAATTTGTTATGATCCTTGGAGTTGTAAAATCCAAATGTTTGAATGGCTTCATTTGATGTTTCTTGAGATAAGATAGCAATGCTAAATTTTCTTTTATTTACAATGCTCTGATATGTTTTGTTTTCCTTATTTAAACTAATGCTTACTTGAATAGGATCAGAAGTAATTTGACATAAGGTATTTATGACACATCCTGATAATTGGTCCTTATCTTTGCAACTTACAATGTACATTCCATAAGTTACTTCTCTTAATATTTCTTTATTTACCATAACTTCTCCTTTTTATTGAACAAAACCACCATCGACACTAATGATTGTTCCAGTTGTAAATTTTGATTCGTCACTAGCCAAGTAAACATATGCACCAGCTAGATCTTCCGTGGTTGCCACTTTTTTTAGTGGTGTCATACGAATCAGTCCTTGTTTCATTTCTTCTGATACACTTTCTTTCATCATATCTGTTTCAACGACACCAGGTGCTACTGCATTCACTCTAATTTGGTAAGGTCCCAATTCTTTTGCGCACGACTTTGTTAAGCCATTTACAGCAAATTTTGATGCTGTATAAGCAGATTGTCTTGGGGCACCATAAAGACCAACCATCGAACTTGTATTGATGATACTTCCACCATATTCTTTCATGTACTTTACTACTTCTCTCGTACACCGAAACATACCTTCTACGTTAATTTCTAACATATTTCTAAACTCTTCATCTGTCGTTTCTAATAATGGTTTTGCAGCTGTTATTCCTGCGTTGTTTACTAAGATATCGATTTTCCCCCAGCGAGCTATTACTTGTTCTACCATTGAGACAATTTCGTCTGTATTTACCATATTCACACCAAAAGCCATCATATTTTCTTCTTCATACGTTTCTTTTAATTTCATCATAGCATTTTCTGCAGATGTTAGTTTACTTCCACAAATAGCCACTTTCGCTCCCTCTTTTAAAAAGTTTTCTACGACAGCCAACCCAATTCCTCGACTTCCTCCTGTTACGATTGCTACTTTATCTTTTAATCTCATACTACCATCCTTCCTTTTTTATTTTAGCATTTTTTTCGCATAAAAACTAGTATTTTGAATTACTTCCTTTACTTTTCTCTTGGTTCAGCGATGCATATATCATTTTAGAGTATCCATAACACGAGGGGTGATAATTCATCAAGAACAAGTCAACCATACAAGGTGGTGTTGTGGCAATTTATCATATACATAATCCTTTATTCACGAATCATATTTTTACAAAAAAAGTATAACCTTATACTTTCTTTTTATACTGGTATTTTTAATTGTTGTCCAATCATTAAGATATTTGAAGTTAATCCATTAAGTCTTTTTATTTCATCTGGAGTCGTGTTGTAGTTTTGAGCAATTTTGTATAGACTATCATTTTGTTTTACTATATAAGTCATATAATTCGAATTTGTTGTATTTGGAATTTTTAATACTTGACCTAGTGATAGATTATTATTACTTAACCCATTTATTCGTTTTAATTCTTCTACTGTTGTGTTCCATTTTTTCGCTATACTCCATAAGCTATCTCCACTTTGCACGACATAAGTATTGGGTTCTGATGGTGACGGTGTTACTTGACCATTTGGAATTATTAATCTTTGGCCAATGGATAAATTGGTATTTGTTAAGCCATTAGCAGCCATAATTTTATCAACGCTTGTATTAAACATCTGTGCTATTTTATAAAGACTATCGTTTGGTTGAACGGTATAGTACGTTTGTGTTCCAGGGGACGATGGGGGATTTTCTTGGTTTGCGGTTGGTATTCTTAATTGTTGTCCAATCATTAATGTATTTGATGTCAATCCATTTAATCGTTTAATTTCATCTGGAGTCGTATTGTAGTTTTGGGCAATTTTGTATAAAGTATCCCCTTGTTTTACTGTATAGGTTATAAAATCGGAGTCTTGATTTGGCGGCAATTGTCCATCACCATTAGTTGGTATTCTTAATACTTGCCCTATCGTTAATGCATCACTTTCTAAATTATTCATTCTTTTTAATTCGCTTACCGTTGTGTTAAAACGATTGGCTATACTCCACAGGCTATCGTTTTTTTGTACTGTGTAATATTCATCCGTTGATCCTGCTGGTGGAATGTAATTTTTTCCTATATATTGGACGACAGCTCTTACTACAGCTTCTGCATAATTTAGCAAGTTTTGTTCTAATTTCTGTGCATCTTCTCTATTATCGATAAAACCATATTCAATTAATAATGGTTGGGTCATTCCTGTATCTCTATGAATTGAATAATAATCTTTAATTGGGTTTTGAGGAAGTCTTCTTTGATAGTACTTTCTCATGATTTGTCCTTCTTGACCAATTGCTTCTAGTACACTGCGAGCAAGATCACTAGTGTTTCTTAATGCATAAATTACTTCAGCTCCCTCTTCTAGTCCAGAACCTGATTCTGATTTATTTATATGATTGGAGAGGACAATGACATCATTCCGATCCCCATATGCTGCTAAAATTCGTCGTGCTCTTTCTTCTGGATCTATCGTTTCATCGGTTGTTCTAATGATAGTTACAGGTACTCCTAACTTTTGGAATCGTTCATACATGTATTGTGATAGTTGTAATGCAAGATTCTTTTCTTTGATATTATTCGAAACATTTCCTGAATCTTCTCCACCATGACCTGGATCAATAACAATCCCCCTAATATCCACTCGTTCATCCATTTTTTTATCACCTCTAACAATACTATATGACATTTGTCTACATTTCGTGTTTTTAATTTATAGCAAACAAAAAAAAGAAGTTTCCTTCTTTTTTCGTTCTTATCAATCATAGTATGCTGGCTTATGATTGTCTACTTTAATACCGTTTTTTGAATTACATTAAAAGTACCTTGATCACTGAATGAAATGGAATTGTTATTGTATACTTCATTTTGAGCATATATGGCATCTACTTCCATGGCTGTAGCGTCATTATACTCTTCTGTATACTCAGGTGTAAATGTTATGTTACTATCATCGTCGTTTGAGAGTTCCATATCTAAGCTACTATCCATTTTGGCAACATTGTTTGTCACAATCATCGTTTCATTTTCATGAACTGTTTCGTCGTATATTTGTTCATTAAAATGATTTTGTTCAGACTGTTCATCTGATAATGTAACTTGATCGTTTGTTACATGTGATTCAGCATAGAAATCTTCTTCATTTGATGATGTTTCTAAATTATCATTTTCTAATACAACCTGATCATTTGCTGTATTTGATTCTATTAATACGTTGTCTTCATCGCTGAATGATTCTTCTATATCGTATTCTGTTGTGACATGATCAACTTCTGTACTTGTCGTTTCGTATGAAATACTATCAGTTGGAGGTTCGCCTAAATCTTCTTCCCATATAACTTGATCATCGGTTATATTTTCAGTAAATAAAGGTGTATCATCACTTAATACTGGTTCCATACTTCGTGTTTTCATCAATGCATGTTGTTCTATCAAATCTATTTCTTCTTGAGTTCCTGCATCATTTGATTCCTCATCGATATCACCATCTAATGAATCATTATCAAATGTTTTGGTATTGATAGCAGATGTTTCTCCATTTGGATCTTTTGTTTCCTCTTCATCACCTGTCGGTGGTGTTTCTGGATCTTTTGTTTCTCCTTCATCACCTGTTGGTGGTGTTTCTGGATCTTTTGTTTCTCCTTCATCACTTGTTGGTGGTGTT
>CAZJKO010000019.1:6630-19075 GCA_964546995.1 uncultured Muribaculaceae bacterium
TTTGTTTCTCCTTCATCACTTGTTGGTGGTGTTTCTGGATCCTTTGTTTCTCCTTCATCACCTGTCGGTGGTGTTTCTGGAGTAGAATCATCTTTTATCGTAAACTCAACTGTTGTATATGCATTATCGTAAGTACCATCTTCTTTTAGTACTGGATTTGATGACACGGTTACAATTACAGTTTGCCCATTTCCATTGTCATAAGTAAACGTATCGGTATACGATTGTGGTGTTGCTCCTGTATAGTTTTTAACAATCGATTGACGTAATGCAGAAGCTGTTGCTCCTGACGTCATGCTTGTCTTCGCTTGATCTGATAGAAGTGTATTGAATTCTACACTGTATCTAAAGGCAGAGAACATGTATCCTGTTGTACTATAGAAATGTACACGGATCGATTCACTGTTATTGGCGAAGTTGTAAGCAACGTCTTTAATCCAATCATATACTCTTAAACTTCGTTGGGCGCTATCTGCTACAGTACCATTCATAGTAACTACTTTATTTAGAACATCATTTATATTATGATTACTTTTTTCTGCGATGTAATTTTTAACTAGCATTGCTGTTTCTTCATCGAAGAAGTACGTTTTTAAATAATATTCTAGTGCTACTTCTAATTCTTCTTCCGTCGTTGCGGTAAAGTACATATAAGGTACTGAATTTTCATTTGTTCTAGCATAACCAATAAAGTTTTCGTAGAGCTTTCCTTGCAAGGTGTATTTACCATTCGTTTCTGATAAATTGACATCTAATCCTTGCAATGTCTTGCCCGTTTTGGTACTTGCTAAGAAATAGTTTTCATTATATAGATCGTAAACTTGTTCTACATAATTATCTACTTCGTTCGCATATTCCCCTTTGTGCGTGCCGATCCATTTAACAAATGCATCGTATACTTCTTTTAATGTACCACTAACTTGAATTGTACTCTTTGTATAATCGATTGGTTCTTTATTTGGGTGAGCTTCATAATATTGATTTAGCGTTCCTCCATCAAATCCCATTTTTCGATATACAAACTTACTTTCTCCATCAGATTGTTCATATATTGTAATTGGGACGTAGACCATTCCATTATTTTTTAATGAGCTACTATAGACATTACAAGTCATGGTTACTTGTTCTGAAGTCATTGTTCCATCTGTATATGTGTATTCATTTCGTCCAGATGTAACAACGCACTCATCAGGAATATTCAAGGTATAAGTATCTCTTTTATTTGCCTCTGTAATTGGCGTTATTTGATCATTTCGATCAAATGTTACTAATAAATTGACATAATCATGATCGGAGCCTGTTTGTTCATAAAGACTCAGGGCATTTTTATGTAGTCTATTTAAGTTGGAGCCATACTTTAACGATTCTTCTTCTGTCGATTTAATCAAAAATCTAGAATTTGTATTTGGAAGAGAGGTTAAGTATATCGCTCCTAACACCAGAAAGACAAATGCTGACACCTTGCATACCAGTTTAACTTTTCCTTTTTTCAAACATTAATCACCCCCTTTAATCAAGTTGTGTTGCAGAATAATCTACTTGAACAACTTTTTCAATATTGGCATTGCCACTACTGAAATTTTGATCATCGGAAAAGTCATAATATAGGAAATTACCATATGCATCATACACTCTACTTGGTGTGTATTTTACTGTTACTCGATAAATTGTTTCGTCGATTTGTTTGGCTTCTAGTGTTCTACTTAATTCTAGTATTGCTGCACTACTGGTTGGTTTTTTATAATTTGTGGTATCTATCAAATCATAACGACCATTTCCTACTTCGCCATAAATCGTTTTATAAGTAACATTTTGACTACTATCTTTGGTAACTTCGTCGATACCTATAATTTCAAATTTGTTATCTATATGAAATGTTAATATAAATAGTGCCTTAGTTTCTAACTTGCTCGTATCTACTTTAAAGTAGAATGGAACGGGGGCAGTTGGACGATTATAAGAGCAGGCAGCCTCATTCTCGTAGTCCGTGCAAGTTAATTTATCTATTGTGACATCAAAGTTTTTTACTTTTGTCTCAGCACTTTGATACCAACTCGATATGTATCTTGAATAGGTTATTACCGTAGTAAGAAGTCCAATAACAACTACATACATAAATAACCATTTATATAAATTTTTCTTAAATCTCTTACTATGTAATAAACCTTTCATTTTAGTCACCCACCTACTTTATTTTTTGTGTTTTAAAGTTTTGGTTTCCTTTTCTTTATTATTTAAATACTCTAAAAATTCTTTTTCCTCTTCTTCTAGAATTGGATTTCCTTCTTTGTCGACACTTAGTAAAACGCAGACTAGAATTCCAACAACTAGAATCATAATCAAAGTAAACGGACTTTTTAGAGATGCTAGGATTCTTCCGAAATTCGCAATGCGGAAAACGTATTTTCCTAAGATTTTTTCTGTCAATATTTCATCGTCTCGGGATTTATTGTTATCTCCTTTTGTGATCACTTTATCCTCATTAATCTCAACAATGCGATGGGTTGTAAAGGATCCTTCGTTATCATAAAAAGTTACAATATCATCTTTTTGATATTCTTTTGCTTTGGTATTGATTATGATCATATCTCCGACATGGATGGTCGGTTCCATCGATCCTGATACAACTTCCAAAACAGCATATCCATTTACAGTTGCAACATCTTTATTGAGCATTTTTACGCTTATAAAGTTATAGATGTTGTAAATTACTATTAAACCTAGAAAAATTGTAATGAAAGTAAATAATACTTTTTTAAATATTTTCATAAGTTTTCCCCTTTTTATCTTTTTATTTACATTGTCTGTTTACCGTTTGGTATTTGATACCGACGGCTAGACGGTATAACAAATCATTTTGTCCTAATTCTAGGGCTTTGTTTCCAATCATGGTATCGAGACGATCGGTGTGACCATCTTGATAATCTACCCATTTCCAATGAATCGTCATTTTAACGGTTTTTCCTTTATCGATCGTTAAATCGGATTGAGTACTTGATGAGAAATCAAAGTCATTTTTGTATACTTCTGTATCTTCTAAAATGCCCTTTTGGTTTAGGATCCAATAATCATCAGATGCTCCAAAATGATAATTGTTGGCTTGGTCTTTGATGATATAACCCATATTGAGGCAACCTACATTATCAATACAAATGGTTTCTTCTTTTAATATCAATCCTGTAATGATGATTTGATCATCCGTTTGATTGGTAATATTCATTGTATATTTTCCATTTGAACCTGGATAAATCATCTTTTCGTCGTTATACAATTCCTTAGCTTTATCATTTTTAAATAATGGAACGTCTGATAACCACATCACTTCATCTTTGGTTACCAATTGTTCTTGATTTTCCATATTGTATACAGCAACGAAAGTTGTATCCATCGTCAAATCACTATGTCTTATAACAGTATTGGTCGTGCGATCATAAACAATCGTTTTATTCGGATCATTTTCCTTGGCATAACCAAGAAATTCATGATACCAACATCCTCCATCGATGACTAAATATGGTTCATCATATTTTAATAAATCGATCGATTCTTCTCCTGATAATACAAATTCGTATTCTTTGGTCAATGTGTTAAAGAAACCGCTATACGTTTGATCTGCCGTATCGAACGAACCGTCATACGCTTTTATTTTAACTAAATAACTTGGAGCAATGTTAATTTGGATTTTAGAGTTTTCTACTTCTTGTGGAAGTGTAATCGTTTTTCCATAAGCACTACCCGTTATATGGAGAAAAGCAGTTCCTGTTCCTGTTGCTTTTACAGCAATTGGTAAAGAAGTTGGTCCTGACAACTCTCCTTTATAGCTTATCTCAATCGGTCCTTCTTTAGTGATATACACACAATTATTTGGATTTTCAATGGAACATAGTGTAATTGAAGAAGCCGTTTCCACTTTACTGATATTTCCTGTTAAAATATCTGTCTTTAAACTAATTGCTCTACTTCCACCTTCGGTATCGGTATAACTCATATCATATTGATACTTTGTCGATGTAATCGTATAATCGTGAGCTAAGAACGTTATCGTTTTATCCACGTTAGAATTTGTTAAATTATTGAGTGATACCGATAAGGTAGCCGTTTGCCCAGATAGTACTGTATTGTTTGGTATTAGTTTTACTTTACCTGGTTCTAGTACTTCTACTGTTATATTACTTGGTAATACCGTTACTATCGTATTATCTTTCATTGCATCTGTTACGTTTTTAATAATTGCTCCTGTTTTTGGATCAATATCGTTTACTGCATAAGTAATAATACAATTGTTATCTTCGATGTAACATGTATCAGAAGTTGTTGTGAACTTGATTTTTCTTTCCACTTTGTATAATGCTACTTGATATATTCTCGATGTATATCCATCTTCGGCTGTTACTTTCACATCTACGATATTTTCGCCTGGCTCTAATGTCACTTCTAATTCATTTAAATCTTTATATTCAACACCTTTATACCAATAGGTAACTGTTGCGTTTTTATCTTTTGGTGTTGCTGTTAATATGGTAGAAGTTGTTCCAAAGTCAAAGGTCTTTGAATAGGAATCAAGAATCGATTCACCATCTACTGTTAATTCTTTCAATGAAGTGTCATTCGATTTTGGAGATTTTCTATTTATGATAAACGTATAAGTTCTCGTGATATTATTCGTTCCAATTACTGTTACCGTAGCAACATTATCTCCATATTCTAGAGGTAAGTTTTTAAACTCTTCTTTCGTTGAAGGTTGTCCACGATAAGTAAAGTGAATATCTTCTGTTGTCGAACTCATTGTAAAGTCTAGTCCAAGACTTGACATATTTTCATCTACATTTATTTGATAGAAAAGCGTATTAGAATCGAATGTTGGAATCATTTCAGCTTTGTCTCCAATGACTTTTCCATCTAATAGAATATTGCTCTCATCTTCTAATTGTTTATTGATGACTACAGTATATTCCTTTTTCGTTATTCCATCTTCGGCAGTTACTATTATTTTGACTGTATTGTCGCCAGGCAACAATGTTAATTTACTTAAATCATCAACAGTTGTGTTGTTGAATACATATTCTACATTTGCTTTAGTACTACTTGGTTTTGCCGTTAAACTGATGTCATTCGTATCTTTATCTACACTGAATGTATAATAAGTTTGATCTGGATCAAAGTCGATTTTTCCTAACGAATCTGTCAATTCTTTTAAATAACAGTTAGTATCTAGAACATCTTCTTTTGATTTGCGATTAATGATGACTTTGTATGTTCTCTTGCTACCATCTTGTGCGGTAACCATAATTTTAACAGTATTTGGTCCCGTTCTTAAGTTTAGATTTGTCAATGAATTTGTAGTAATTCCGTTAAACGTATAAGATAAAGTCGCTTTTGAACTTTTTGCTTTTGCTTCTAAACTTATAGCACTTACATTTGACTCTACTTCTATTTCGTATGAAAGTTTATTTTTATCAAATTTTGGTGATAATGTTCCTTCATTCGATGTAACAGCAAGACTCTTTAAATAATTGTTGCTCGATTTTGCTTTATCAATAACTACTTTATAGGTACTTGTCGTTTTATCTTGTGCTTCTACTGTAACTGTGATGACATTTTCACCTGTTTTTAAACTTAACTTGTTAATGTCATTTTTACTTACTTCTTGTCCATTGAAGGTATAAGAAATAATTTTGGCACGATTACTTTGTGTTTCAGCTGTTAATTTTACTGTTCGTCTCCATGAACTAACACCAATTCTATACTCTAGTTGATTTGGATCGAACGGAAAGTTAATCCAAGAAAGATCCAATTTTTTCAAACGACTATTGCTTTCTTTTGGTTCTTCTACTGGTGTATTTGTTCCTGGTTTGTTGGTTCCTGGATCGACAATGCTAGGGGCTCCAGGTTGTCCAACATTACTTGTTCTATCGTTGATCACGGATAGTTTGTATACTACTTTATACATTTCTCCATTGTAACTAAGCGATAGTGTAATCTCCGCATTTCCTTTTTTTAAGGCTGTTACTGTTAAAACACCATTACTTGCTACTACTGCTGTTGCTACTGATTCATCACTTACTGCTACCGATACATCTCCTGTTAAACCAATCAAGCTATATGGAATATTAATCTTGTTTCCATATGCTAAATTAATGGTTCCTGATAGTGTTTCTAAACTGATATATTTGGTTGCAGGTCCAATTGTTACAACAGTCGTTGCTTCATATGTTTTGCCATTGGTACTTGTCTGTAACGTTACCGTTACTTTTCCTTCTTTTTTAGGATTTACTACAACGTATCCATCGGCAACATAACAAGTTGCAATACTTGCATCACTCGTTACACACATGAAATCTTTTGGATTTATCTTTTTATATGTATATGTTAATTTCGTTTTAGAGTCACTTAATGAAATTTCAAGCTCACTCATATCAAACTTTAATTCTTTATTTCTTATTACTTCTTGATTATTCGAATCAGAGTCAATGGGATGATTTCCTTCATTTTGGAACAAATTACCTATTTTACCCCAAAAATTGGAGGTACAACTACAACTGGTAATCAATGAAAGTAATATAATAATTATTGCGATTAGAAAAATGATCTTTTTTCTATTATTGTTTTGTTCTTCATTTTTTCTTTGATCATTATATTCCATGTTGTTGACTCCTTTCTTTTTTAAGTTCCAAATAAGCCCATGATACATGTTGGAATCATAGGCTTATTTGGAAGTTAAATTAACTTCCTTTGGTCATTTCTACCAATTATGTATCTGTTTTTCTGATTAGTCTCCTGGTGTTGGAGTAACTTCAGTTGCAGCAAGTTCAGATTGTGTTACAGTAAGATTAATCTTAACAGTAATGTTTCCTTGAGCTTGTGCTAATTGCGTATCTTTTACATCGTCTGTTGTGAATGTAGGTAATACATCCCAAGCAGCATCTGATGTGTTGTCTTTATCTTTCGTATCAAAAGCCCACATCCATTCAATCTTATGTTGCTTATCACTGTGTGTTCCAGCAGCATAAACTTTTCCAGTGTATAGATTAGCTAATTCAGTAGATAATTGGTCAGCGTTTACCCAGTTTCCTCCATCAACACGGAAGAAGATTGGATCATAACCTTCCATTTTAATTCCATTTGTTACATTAGCACTTAGTGCAACTGTATAGTTTGTTTCTGTTTCTCCTGTAAGAGTGAATGTATATTCTCCCTTTGTACCTGGAGCAACAACTTTAACACCTGCAGTTACATCAGTTTTTGTAGCATCATCTTTTGCTTCATAAGAATCTTTAAATAAATCGATGTTAATTTCTGAATCTGTTGCAGCAGCGTTGTTAAGTTTGAATCCCCACTTAGCTACTCTTGCTTCATCAGCTAAATCGAATTTAGATGTATATTTTGCATAAGTTCCACTTACGGAATATCCAGTTAGAACTACAGCCATTACTAATGCACCTAATACTACCATTTTCTTTTTCATTTGTTTCACCTCCCCCTACATGTTTTCTATCATGCATAACTATGCATAGGAAGAACATAATAGCTTCCTAATCTATATAAACTCTTTTATTTGAGAGTTTACCATAATTAAGGGTTTAGGATTCTTCTTTCGAATCCTCTTGTTGTTTTTGAGCTTCTTTTTCCTGTTGCTCTTTCATTCGTTTGAACTCTAAGAACTCTTGTCTTTCCAACTCTTCTTGTTGCTTTTGTGCTTCTTTTGCTTGTTGTTCTTTCATTAACTTAAACTCTAAGAATTCTTGTCTTTCGATCTCTTGTTGTTTTTTGTTGGAAATTGTAAAACCAATTACAAATATTACAGTAATTCCTACTACTAATACCATAATCGTTGTCGGTTGTGATAAGTTCTGCATCATTGAACCGATTCCAGGAATCCTCATTATGTAAATGCCTTCTACATCACTTTTTTCCACTAAGTTTCTATCTTGAGTGCTGTTGTTATCTCCCTTGGTAATAAAGTATTCTACTCCGGACTCTTCTACTATGTCAATAATACGGTGTGTAGTAACAGTATTTTCGGCATCACGAAAGGCAATGACATCATCTACTCGTAGTGTTTCAGGGTCCACTATTTTCGTTAAAATAATATCTCCTTTGTGAATTTCTGGTTCCATCGATCCAGATAACACAATGAACGGTTTGATTCCCAATACGCTAGGAACTTGATCTTTGTTGGTCATCGATTGGAACATGATAATCGAATTCATGAGTAACATTGGTACCAAAATGACGCACGCAATGATCAATAGCCAATTTTGAATCAAAGTGTACCACTTTTTTTCTCCCTTTTTCATTTCTTTTCACCCTTTCGCTTTCTTTTTCATCAAGCTTATTTTACATAAGGGGTAACTTTTTTACATAAGCAACTTCGTCTGATGATGCGTATGTTGTCGTCTTGTTTTCTTCGTAGGTATGTCCACAATCAGCACATTCGTATACGTCTACCCATTCATCACTTGATTCTTTGTCTAATTCATAATTGTGACTACTTGTTGTATATGTTCTAATTATAGCTCCACAAGAACAAATTTCGGTATACTCCATACACGTACCAGCTGTTCCTATTTTCTTTTCTTTTACTTTGTCGACAGAATGTGATTCGTTGTTTGCTACGGTATAACTTAATTTATCACATTTTCCATCGCTGTTTGAACATGTATAGGTTGTCGAGTATTGATGTTGTCCGTTTCCTAAATCAACTGGTTTACTTACTGATGTTTCAGTATAACTGTGCTCGTGTGGTTTCACAATTGCTTCTTCATAGGTATGTCCACAATTACTACATTCATATACATTTACCCATTCATCACTTGATTCTTTGTCTAATTTATAATTGTGATTACTTGTTGTGTAAGATCTAATTTTGGCACCACAAGCACATTCTTCGGTATACTCCATACACGTACCAGCAGTTCCTACTTTCTTTTCTTTTACTTTGTCGACAGAATGCGATTCATTGTGTGCCGTTACATAGGTTGGGTTATCACATTTTCCGTCGCTATTCGAACAAGTATGTGTTTTTGAAATTTGATGTTGTCCATTACCAAGATTAATCGGTTTACTTATAGAAGTTACAGAATAGTTATGTTTATGCTTTTCTGGCACAACAATCTCTTCTTTTTTGTGTCCACAAAACTTACATATATTATTGATATACTGACAATTATTTATTTTCTGTAAAATGACTTTTGAATAATCACATGCATAACAATTAATTGCTGTAATTACAATATGCGTTCCATTATTTTTGGATTCATATGTTGTTACTGGACTTCCAAAAACATGTTTATGTTCTCCTGGTTTTTGATCTTCTCCAGGTTTTCCAGGTTTACTATCTTCGCTTGGTTTGCTACTATTGTTGTTATCACCTGTATTTGGTTTGCTGCTGTTATTGTTGTTATTGCTTGGTGTTTTATTTCCATTCGGTTTTGTTTCTTGAATTGTTCCCTGTCCATTTGATGGCTTATTATTGAATTGATTTGATTGATTGTTACTTTTGTTATTTTCTGATTGTTCATGATTTTGCTCATCTACTATTGTATCAATTCCTGAAATAATTCCATCTTTGATTTGAAGATCTTGTGATGTTTTATGACTATGTTCATTATTCGGATCTTTTGCATCAATTGAACTACTCAAACTAGTACTGTTTGAAAACAATTCACTTTCTTTATCTCTTTTTTGCAACTTACTCATAGAACAACTTGCGTTGATTCCAAGTATTGCTAATGTAAACGCAGTGATGCGAATTACTTTTTTCCTGTTGTTTTTATAGAAGTTTTGTACTTTTTCTTTTAGTGATATTTTTTCTTTCATATCTAACCAATCCCTTCTTTTTCGGTATTAAAACTTCTTTGCGTTATATTATACATATTTTTCTTTAAAAGTCAATCTTTTTTTACTTTTATGGAATTGGTATAAATTGTTATTTCTTTTTAGTTTCATTCAAAAAAATACCCTTAAAAGAGTATTTTTCATAAATTTATCTTTATTCATTTGGAATGCGAAGTACTTGCCCTACTTGTAAAACATCGGATGTTAAATGATTTAAATTCATTAATTCTTGCACACTTACACCAAATTGGTTGGCTATTTTCCACATGCTATCATTCAATTTCACGATATATGTTCTATTTGGCTCGTTATTTTTTACAGGAATTTGTAATTGTTGCCCAATCATTAAAATATTGGAAGTTAAATTATTTAGATCAATTAAATCTTGAACATTCACACCATACTGGTTTGCTATTTTCCAAAGACTATCACCACTTTGCACGGTATAGTAAATGCTATTATCTGGTGTTTGAGTTGTTCCAGGTATTCTTAGCAGTTGTCCAACTAAGAGAACATCACTTACTAAATTGTTTGCTCTTATTAAATCGCTTACTGTAGTTTGATATCTTTGGGCGATGTTATATAAGGTATCGCCTGGCATTACGGTATAGGTAATTTCTCCTGTTGAAGGAATTGTTGGAATTTTTAAGATTTGTCCAATCAACAATACGTTTGAAGTTAGTTGATTGGCATTAATTAAGTCATTTACTGTCGTATTGAAGCGATTGGCTATACTCCACAAAGTATCCCCTCGTTGAACAGTATATGTATTGTTTCCTGCATTGTTTCCATTTGGTGGTGAGTATGGGACATTGGCATAATTTGCCACAGCACGAACTACTGCTTCTACGTAATTTAAAAGATTGGTTTCTAATTTTCTAACATCGTTTGGATTATCGATGTACCCATATTCTAATAACAACGATGTTGTATCTGGGGTTAATCTATGGATGTAGTAATAATCTTTACTTGGGTCTTCTGGCAAGCGACGTTGGAACGTTCCTCGGGTAATTTGCCCAGCTCTTCCGATTTCGTTTAAAATATCGCGAGCTAAAACTCCATCACTTCGTAATGGATAATATACTTCAGCGCCTTCGCCACCCCGTGGGTTCATTTAGCATTAATAATTAATTTATAAAGCTAAATTACATCTAAATAAATCATTTATTGAATGTTTTATCACATCATCTTCTAATCCATAAAATTTAAGTTGCATAATATAAATTATATATTCTAAATATATTAAATCTAATAAGGATAATCCAATGAAATCTTTATCTATGTCCCCATGAGCAAAATGGTTTCTTTGTTCTGAAAGTCTTTTTCCCATCTGATTATAACTAAGTTTTTTACCATTCAAACTATATAAATGATTGCCAAATATATCAGAAATATTCCCATAATGCTTGCCATATTCAATTATTCTTGATTCTAAATTATCTGTCTTAACTAATTTTTTTAAAAATTTAAATATTTCTTTTGACTTTCCAATATTATCTTTAATTAAATTATCTAAAATATTAGTGACATTTTCTTCTGCTTTTACTGTTCTTATACTTTTTTCAATTCCCATAGGATAATTTCTTTTAAATTCCCATTCAAATGCTGCAGTAATCATTACAAATCTTCCTGCATTTATATGTCTACCCAACTCATAACTTTCTGGTATATGTTTCAAGTAAATATTCTCATCTACTATATCATTTAAAATTTTTCCTAGATGTCCTTGCAAATAATCATATTTTATTAGTCTTTCTTTCTCAATTGGATACGTTTCTTCTATATGATTCTCATTAGTTTCATATAATGTTGCAAATGTCTCATGCAGCCCTTTAGATGTCGGACAAGCAATTTCGACGCTAGAAAAAATTACATTTTTTCTATAGCATAAATATTGAATAAATTGTTTTGAAATTTTTAAAAGTTCAATTATAAAATTGTAATCATCTGTTGGATCAAACTCAATAAACATCGTTGAACTTAAATTAATTGGAGATGAACCAGTTTTATAACTACTAGATATTGAAATACCAAAATATATCAAAAGTTCCCTATCACCTATACTAAATTTTTCTTTTTCAGTAGTAGTTTCAGTAAATGGCTTTGTGCTAACACCAATTTTTCCATCCTCACCCCAATCAATTTTATCTAATGCAACAGTAGTCGGGAATATATGAGTAATTTCTGGTCCTTTAACAGCTATTCTATCAACAGTTTTCCTATTGTATTTATTTATTATATAATACTCTATATCTACAATTAAAGTAGAATTAATTCGTCCGATATTTGTATGTGATGGAATTAATACAATTTTTTGACCCGTTTCATTAGCAATTCCATAAATAATATCTTCTATATAAACTGGATCACCAAATGTGTACACTCCATTTTTTAGTTCTTTCATAAACCACATATCTACTTCACGCTTTTTATCTTTTGGCGGAATCAACTTCAATGTTTTTTTATCAAATATGAAAGTAAAATCTATTTCTTTATAATTTATTGTCCCAGTGTATGTATCGTATTCTCTCATATAATATCACCTTGTTTACATTATATCATGTTTTCTTTCCTTTTCTACCATTAGGATTTCTAGCTAAATTTCTAT
>CAZJKO010000020.1:0-17545 GCA_964546995.1 uncultured Muribaculaceae bacterium
CCACCCATCGCATGCCCTTTAAAGTGAGATAACATTAACATAGAATCATAACTAGCAATGTGACTACCCACGTAGTTTACTCCGTTCAGATGATGTCCCCCTTCAAAGTGAAGTTCCATTTCTCCTTCTTCGTCCATGATGTCGCAAGGGGCAACATCCATAAAACCATGATCCCTGATTGCTTGCCAGTGGCTTTTTGCATCAAAACGTTTTCCTCGATATGCCGTACAACATTCTACAATAGTGCCATTTAACTTTTGAACGAGAGGTTTGATCAATGTTGGATTTAAGAAGTGATGTCCCCCTGGTTCTCCTGTCGAAATTTTTATAGCTGTCTTCCCTTTTAAGTTGCATCCTAGTGCTTTATAAACTTTCATCAAACCTTCTTCGGTTATGTTTTTGGTATAATAAATTTTTGCTTTTTCCATCGTTTTCCCTCCATTATGTTTTTTACTTCTTTTTTATTGTAACATAAAAACGACTTTTTGATAATTCGTTTATTATCTAATATTTTTTTGCTCATTAAAATTATTCTTTGAACTATCTAAACCCATTTCTCCGGTAGCTACAACTTTATCATCTTCTGCTAATATGTATAAAGAATCTGCATCTTGTAACTTTGTATATAATGGATGAATTCCAATACCTGAATAAAATTTAGAATTATTTTTTGAAATGATGGAATTAATATGCATATGAGAATCTATTGTCGTACTATCACCTACTTCCATAATTAAGTATATTGATTTAGTCAATGTACAAGTATGTTTACTAAATTGGCATAATTTAGTATAAATGTATTGTTCCAAGAACAAACGTTTGCTATAATATTTTTTGGATACATTTGAAATATATCAGGTGCTTTCCCTTTCGATTATCTTTTGATAAAAGAAAGGTGGTGGTATTTATGACTAAAAGAGAAATTTCTTTTTATTTCATTATATTACTCCTATTCTTAGTTGTAATCATTTTACTTCTAAAATAGCAAAAGCATCTGACTTCAACATTCGTTGATTTCAGATGCACTCCATTTAAGGGATTACATCTGATTCTCTCAATCAAATGTATCCTTTTTTATTTTATGCAAGTTTCCTTGACATATCCATAATAACATAAAAACGCGCTTTTATCAAGTGCGTTTATTATCAACCTGGTAGTCTATACGGGAATTGAACCCGTGATTCCACCTTGAGAGGGTGGCGTCTTAACCGCTTGACTAATAGACCATGAGATAATGTTTTTTAACATTATCTATTTTATCATAAGTCGGTTATTTATTCAACAAAATTTGCATCTTTTTTAAAGAAGTCAAGTCGTTCTTCCACTCGCTTCTTCCCTAATATTTTTAAAATATTATAAATATTTGGGGTATTGGTTCTTCCGGTTACAATCATTCGAAGTTTGGTACAAACATCGCCAAAATGTCCTAAATAAGCTTCTTTATTTTCTTTATACTTTTTTACACTGTCGGCATAGTTATATTTTAGGGCATGTTCTTTTAATTTTCTCATCCATTCTTCTTCGCTATCTTGTTCGTTATAACAAGTTGTGATGTACTCTTCGATTAAAACAAGATCCTCTTTCGTCAGTTCAACATTTTGATAGGGATGTTCTTTCATAAACAAGCTATCAAAGAAGTAGGAAAATTCTTCCTTTACATCTTTATATTTGGCAATATCCCTTCTTGGTCTTGGTCCTTCTCTTTCGATATTTAGAAAAGCGATGGTTTGGTCCCGGTTCGTTTTTAATAAGCTACTGAATTCACGATCATAGATATCGTAGTAACTTACGATTTCATCATAGAGGTCCTCGGCCTTTTTTAGACTAAAATACGTTTTGGAAATGTTTTCTAGTTTTGCTAAATCAAAGAGGCTTCCCCCACTAGCCATTTTTGAAAATTGGAAAGTAAAGTGATCGATGTTACTATCCTTGGTTTCCGTATACCACTCTTCGAAATTCGAATTTAGAATTGTGGCCAGATAGAGTTTTACAGCTAAGATGGGATAGCCTTCTTCGAAATAGAATTTTAGGGAACATTCTTTATCGTAACGTTTGCTTAATTTTCTAATGGAAGTACCTTCTTTTTTTTGAAGAGGGGCAAGATGGGCATACTTTGGTGGTTGTTTTCCCAAGTGTGAAAATAGTTCTAAATGAACAGGAAGAGACGGAAGCCATTCATCGCCTCTCACGACTAAATTCGTATGCATTAAATAATCATCGACAACATGGGCAAAATGATACGTTGGTAAGCCATCTTGTTTTAATAAGACAATATCCATGTCGTTTTCTGGAAAAGTCATCGTTCCTTTGATACTGTCTTCTACTTTTATTTTATTTTGAAACGATCCTGTCGATTTGAGACGGAGGACATAGGGAGTATTGCGTTCTAATTTACTTTTGATTTCTTCTAGTGTAAGGCTACGACATCTCGCAAATTCTTTATAGTATCCCGTTCGTTCTTTGTTTTGTTCTTGGTTTCTTCTTTGTTCATCCAAGTCTTCTTTGGTACAAAAGCAAGGGTATGCTAGACCTTTTTCTACTAGATATTTAGCAAAGGTGTGATAGATTTCTTTTCGTTCTGATTGGATGTATGGACCATATTCTCCCCCAAGTTTATTTGGTCCTTCGAAGGGTTCGATTTGAAACTGTTCTAAGTCAGAGAGGATCGCTTCGATCCCATGTTCTACTTCCCTTTTGTGATCTGTATCTTCGATTCTCAGAAAAAAGATACCGCCTGTTTGTTTTGCTAGTTGTTGAGATAAAAACGCGGCATACAAACTTCCCATGTGGACAAATCCTGTCGGACTGGGAGCAAAACGTGTGACAAAGGCGTCATCTGGTAACCTTCGTTTTGGATACTTCGTTTCATAGTATTCTATATTTTTATCGATATGGGGAAATAAAAGTTCAGCTAATTCTTTCATACAGCCTCCTATTAAAAAAATCATCTACAAAGAGATGATAAATTTTTAGTGGTTGCCCTGGTTAGATTCGAACTAACGGAATGATGCGGTCAGAGCGCATTGCCTTACCACTTGGCTACAGGGCAATAAACAATATTATCTTATCGCGTTTTGATTGATTATGCAAGTATTTTCATAACATCTATTTTCGTATCCCATTTCGCTATTTGGAGTAGTTGCCTTTACTAACTGATTTATCCTCTGACAAATTTGTCGTGCTTTCTTTATATTAGATAAAATTTTGGCAATTTGCAATATGAAATGAGCACAAAAAAACTAATCCGTATCATGGATTAGTTATTTATCAAACTCGAACTATAAAAAGTTCGAGCATAATTCTCTTGGTAGCGACGGAGGGGGTCGAACCCACGACCTTTCGGGTATGAACCGAACGCTCTAGCCAACTGAGCTACATCGCCAAGCAAATACAAATAAATGCATATTAACTATATCAAATATTCTATCATCAAGCAAGCCTTTATTTGCATTTTTTTCATTTTACTTTTATTTTTCGAATTCCAAAATGATCTGATAGATCGATAAAATGGCTTCCTGTGAATCTTTGTCGTTAGTATACTCTTCGATCATCTTTTTTATCGTATCTTCCTCTTTGCTTTTCTTTTTTGTATCCATCTGTTTGTGATAACTTTTTTCTAATTTAGCAATGGCAAGATCGATACTTTTTTCATCACTCAATTCTTTTTTACTTTTGATTTGCATAATGCCGGAAGGGTACGCTTTTTTATTGATTTTTCTTTTTAATGTAAACCAATATCGAAACGTGCTCGGTACTACGCTATTTTGGTAAATCATGATCGCATAGACTAATGGTTTAAAAAAATCTTTTTTGATCGGATTGGTGACGTTTTTAGAAAACTGGTTTTTACGTCTTGCATATTCCATGACGACGTACTCTTTTTTACGCCTTTCTTTCGTTTCTTCCTTTTGCTTAGGAATCGTGATTCGATCTTTCAATACGTAAAATAGTAGTAATAACACAAGAAACCAAAGTTCTGTTTTACACTCAGCTGCCTTTGGAAAGATGGTATCCACTTTTGAAATATAACTTTGATAGATTAAAAAGCTCAAGCCGAACGAACAGAGAAATTCGACTCCAAATTCTTTGTAGTCAAAGCGTATCCCCTTCTTTAACATATACTTTTGATATCCATAATTTATCACAAAATAGCATCCGACTAATAGATAATTTTGTTCTAGTAGAAACTCTAGATGCAAGCTAGATACCAAACCACTATATAGTAGGAGGAATAAATTAGGAGTGATCATTTTAAATAACGGTGAGAGTTCTTTTTTCTTTTCTAAGATATGAATTGTTTCAAATAATAACAATCCTCCTAAGACATAACTTAATATCCATGGTATAAACATACTTATCCCTTCCTTTTTGAGTTATCTTAACGCAAAGGAAGGGTTTTGTCAATTCGACATCTCTTTCTCTTTATCCCATTTATTTTAAAAACATTAAGTATAGTTTAGCACCTATTTTTTGAAGGAGAGGCGTTCTTACTTTGAATTTTGGTTTGGGACTTTCTATTTCTTTGACCATTTTCTTGACTGCAGAAGAGAGATTTTTCTTTTCGATTAGAGCAAACAGTTTCTTTTGTTTGGCTGTTATTTTTAAGCGTTTGGTAAAAAATGGTGACGCTTCTGTGATCCACTCTTCTTTGTTATCGATCATAACTTGGTTGAATCCTGTGTGATATGCACCTAGTTCTACTAACGTTATCTGTAGAGGGTTATCGATCCATTTTAGTTCTTTTCGTAGCGTTTCTGCTAGCATAGAAATAGACGCTTTGGTGGAACAGTAACTTCCTAAAAATGGTAACGGTAATATTCCCGCTAGACTCGATGTAATTACCACTTTCCCCTTTTTCTTTTTACTTCTTAAGTTTTGGTAAAACCGTTGTAGTAAAGCAAAGGATGAAAAGACGTTTACTTCGTAGTTTTCTTTTACGAAAGAAATGGGCATATCTAAGATGGATCCACCTTTACCAATTCCAGCGTGATTTACTAAAACATCAATATCCAAATTATCGATTAATTGTCGATCTTCTTCTTTGGTAATGTCTAGTTTAAAACAGATCATCTTTAACTTGTGGTTTTTGATTTTGTCGGATAATTCTAGACACTGTTCTTTGGTATGTGTTGTCAAATAGACAAAGTGTCCTCTTTTGGATAATGTTTCTGCGACTTGGTATCCAATTCCACTCGTTCCTCCTGTGATTAATATTTTCATACAATTCACCAATCCCATTCTGATTATAGTATGCATCTATCTTTGCTTTTTATGTAAACGAAAAAGCCTCAGAATTTCGTCTGAAGCTATTTTCCGATAATGAATGATACACCTTTTTTATGGTTTTTGATCATGATATCATATCCGACTAAATTAACTGTCTTTTTGACAATCGATAAGCCAAGTCCAAATTCGCCCTTTATTCCTTTACGGAACGGAGTAAAGATTCCGTCTAGGAAGTCTGGTTCGATGTTTGGCCCATCGTTATAAAGGGTTATTTTATGATTCTTGGCCGTAATTTTGATTTCTTTTTCAGCATAGCGCATAAAATTACCTAGTAAATTGTCAAGAATCGTTTCCCATAATTCTTCTGTTCCATAACATTTGGCATTTTTATCAATGTGTATAATAAACGAAATTTCTTTTCGTTGAAATTTAAATTTTTGAACAGAAGTTTCGATGACAGGGCGAATCAAAATCTCTTTCATGTCAATGTTTTTTGAGTCTTTTAAGTAATCTAGTTTATTAAGGTAAAGTAGAGAGTGAACTTTTTGTTCTAATTTATTGGTTTGTTCTTCGATGACCGATAGTGCAGAGGTGCTATCTTCAATGCCATCGTGAACTGCTTCTATATATGATTTTATTACGGTGAGAGGTGTTTTAAAATCATGAGAAATATTTTGATACATTTGATTACGATACTCTTCTTGATTTTTTAGAGAGATTCGCATGTCTTCGATTGCATACGCTAAAGATTTGATCTCATCGTCGATTTTGATATCTATTTTATGATTAAAATTCTCATCGTCGATGTGATCGATTTTTATTTTTAACCGTTCGATCTTTCTTACAATAATGCCGCTCCAAGCGATCAGTATTAAAGAGATGATGACGAAGGTTAACAATACAATTGGTAAGATGGCTCCTAGTACATCTTGTTTGATTCGCGTAATATAATTATCGTTCATTAAAGACACTTTCGTAATTTGTCCTTCGCGAACTGTATAATAATAGTACGTGCGATTACGATATTGAAATTTGCCGTAGGCTTCCGTGATTTTTTTGATTAAGCCATCGACATCTTTGGTGCCGACGACATCGTATAGGTTTTCGCTTGCTACGATGCGATTATTGATCATGTAAAGATAACCAATTTCGCTTTGAACTAAAGGAATTCCTACATCAGATTCGATAAAATCTAATGGTTGTCGCAAATAGTTATAGACACTTCGTTCCGCTACGGGAAGAATGGTTTTTGGGAGTATGACACCTAGAAAGATAAAGATAACACCAAAGACGATCACGATCAAAGATAGGAGTTGTCGTGATAGTCTACTACCAATATATTTCATGATAGACGGTATCCATATCCATAAATTGTACTAATATTTAATTTTGGCATTTTCTTTCGTAAGCGTCTTACTAGATCATCGACGGCACGATCACTACCAAAGTAATCGTTTCCCCAAACGTAATCTAGTATTTCTTCCCGAGCGAAGCTCTTTCCTATATTTTTTAATAAAAGTAGTAATAAATCAAACTCTAGCGTCGTCAATTTAATTTCTTTTTCTTTATTCATCGCTACACGCTTTTCTGTGTCAACGGTATAGGTTTGATAGATCAATTTGCTACTTTTTTCGTCTTTGTACACTCGTTTAATGATGTTGTTTACCCTTAAGACCAATTCTTTACTCGAATAAGGTTTGGTAATGTAGTCATCACTTCCTAATTCTAAACCGATAATTTTATCCAAGTCTTGATCGCGGGCCGATGTAAAGATTACGGGAACATCTTTATCTTCGTTACGAATTGCTTTAATAATGTCGTAACCATTTACGTCATCTTGAAGCATGATATCGAGAATCCATAAATCCACTTTATTCCCAATATAGGATATTGCATCGCTTCCTTTTGCGAAAGTGGTTACTTGATACCCTGCTTTTTCTAAATACATTTTGACGAGATTGGAAAGATCCATTTCATCTTCGACAAAGCAAATTGAATACATAGACGTCACCTACCAATAGTATATCACAAGTTATTTAGGTTTTGTACTTTTCCAAATCACCTCCTTGCTTTTTTTCTTTCTAAACTTTTTTATTATTGAGCCAATTGTAATTCATTTCTTATTCTATAGGGAAATACATGAATATATTTTCCTAGTTTATGTTTTAGTTTTGTTAACATCTTTCATCCTTTCTATTGTTTGTTTGTTAACCTTATACCTATCATCTCCTTTCGTAATTTAAGTATAGTAAAATAATATAGTTAAATTATCAAAGGAATATGGGAAATTGTGGGAAAAGAAAAAAGGAAATTAGTTTTTCCTTTTTTCATTACAATAATTTTCGATTAAATGAGATACGCTAGCACAGCTCATGAAACATAGAACTGCATTTTGAATGGTCGCTAAATCTTTTACGGTTTCTTCGTCGATCTTTTGACTATTTGGTAAGTTTTCTAAGAGAACATCTGAGGTAACATTATTATAGTCACTTGCTTTTTCGCGATTGCAATCAATTTCTGTTACATATACTCTATCCGCTTGAGATAAGCTTTTTTGGAACCATTCTTTCATTTCTAAGGTTCTAGAATAGGTATTCGGTTTGAATATTGCTATCAATTCTTTGTCTTGATATTTTTGACGAGCTGCTTTTAAGGTTACTTCGATTTCGGTTGGATGATGCGCATAATCGTCGATTACGATACAGTCACCTACTCTTTGTTCTTTAAACCTACGACGCGCATTTTCAAATGTCACTAAGGTTTTATGCATGGTGTTATAAGATATGTTTAAATCGATTCCTAAGGCGATCGCTGCTAAGGCATCTAATACCATATGACTACCATAAAGAGGCAATTCGAAGTGACCAAAGAATGTTTTATGATCGAAGACATCGAAACTACTTCCCTGTTCGTTTAATATCACGTTTTTTGCAACGACATCGTTTCCTTCTTGAAAGCCATAATAAATGGTTGGTCTAGTAAGAGATAGCTTTCGAATATTCTCATCATCCCCACAGGCAATGATTTTGTTTTTTGTTTTATTAGCGAATTGTTCAAACGTATTTCGAATATCTTCTATGCCATCGTAACACTCCGTGTGTTCTAATTCGATATTGGTAATAATACTATAGGTAGGTTGATACGCTAAAAAGTGTTTTTGATATTCGCAGGACTCTAAGACAAAGAAGTCATTTTCTTTGTTAGCGTATCCACTTCCATCGCCAATAAAATAATTACAACCAATTTCATCTTGTAAGAGATGGGAAATTAAGGTGCTTGTCGTCGTTTTGCCATGGGTTCCCGATACACAGATGGTTTGAAACATTTGCGATAGATCTCCTAATAGTTCGTGATAACTTTTTATCTTTAACCCTAACTGTTTTATTCTCTCGATTTCCGGATGATCTTCACTAAATGCTTTAGAATACGTTACGATGGTATCGGAAGGTAATTCTCGAACCGTCTCTTTGGAATAGATTTTGATGTTTCGTTTTTCTAAGCCATCTTGGGTAAATTTATATTCTGTAACGTCATCGTACCCTGTTACTTCATTTCCTAAATCATATAAAATTTGAGCAAGAGTACTCATTCCTGCTCCTTTGATCCCAATACAGTAATACTTCACTATTTCACTTCCTTTAACTTATTATATACATTTGACAGTGATTTGTAAATATACTATACTAAGAGAGTAAAGGAGGATGTATTGATGAATACTCTTTTGATTACGAATTCTAGGTGTTATAGCGAAGCGAAACGTTATCTGCGTTCGATGAAGAATTTAGGTGATACCATTTATTATCCATACGATTTTTTTGAATGTCAATTGAGAGAAATTCAAGAAATGCCAACTTCATCTCGAAAGCAAGCGATAGCACAGTGGGAACAACATAAGTTCGAAGCAACAAAACAGATGATCGAATGGGACAACATTGATCAATTTATTTTCTTTTTTCCGTTTGGATACGATTTAACTGAAACCGATCTTAAAGAAATTCGTTTGGCGGTAGCAAGGAATAAACCTTTCTTCGATTTGTTTGTTAGAGATGAAATTCGAGATATTGTTTATAACGATTTAAACACAAAAAATTCTATTATGATAAAAAAAAGAAAATAAAGCTCTGAAAACGGGCTTTATTTTTTTAGTAACATTTTTTTAACACTATCTGACGGATCGATGGTGACAAACGGAACATAAGAATAAAGGTTTTTTTCTTCATTTTGGGAATTGAAAGCATGTATTTTGTATTCTTCATTTCCTTCTGTTAAACGCATTTCCTCAAAAACTTCTATAAAGAGTGGATCAATTGCTCTTTTGATGGAAGTCAATTTTACTTGATAATAGTTATTGTCTGGTTTCCGTAAGGAGGTATAGACTTTTTCCAAGTTACAATATCTATACCAGTAATAGCGTAAGGTCTTAGCGTGAGCTACTTTTATTTTTTGAATGATATCTTCTTCTTGTTTATGGTAGAGATCTTCTTTGGTATAGACATGACGTTCTAATCCGTATAAGATGATATCTCCTAAAATGGATAACGCTATTTTTTCGTCTTTTAAGTTTCTTGTTTGATTCATGCATTCGTTCCAATCGTAACAACGAGCGGCTGCTTCCTCATTTTGAAAACCAAATTCTAGATCACTATCTTCATTATGGCATAGAATCAAATCTTTATAAAGATAATTTAATTCCCTATAGTCTTTCGTTCCTAATAAAAACAAATTCGTTGCAAAGATATCGTCGAGTTGGTTGGCACAAAGTTTGGTTTTCTCACTTTCAATGAGAGGATAACGATTTAGCGAGATTCTTTGGTAATCGATACCATCTAAGAATAGTAGTTGCTGTAATTCTTTTTCTTGGTCGATGACGGTTACAATATCTCGCACACAGCTTACTTGCCCTTGTTCCTGTTCTAATCTAGAATCGAGAGCATTAGAAAACACAGGTGTTCCAATATCCTTTAATAAAGCAAGAATCGTCTGAGTTCTATTCTTTGTATATGTATAGATCATAATGGCACAAGAGACGCTATGATCGAGTTTAGAATAGGCGCGTTTGATAGGCATTTCTTTTAATTTGGTGTCATTTGCTTCATAGAAGTAACTGATGCCACTTAATCTCGATACACATGGTAGCATCAAATAAGGCTCTAAAAAAGACAATTCTTCTTTTAACTTTTCGATTGGTTTTTTTCCTAATATTTGATAATAAATGCATAAATCTGTTTGAAATAAATCATTTAGTGTCATATGACTTCCCCCCTCGATAATAAAAGAGACTCATTAGTCTCTGTTCGTATTTTCAAAATTTCTTTTTTCTGCTTTTTTCTTGTCACGGCAAGCTTTGCATCTTTTTGGTTTGTTCGTGAAACCTTTTTCAGCATAAAATGCTTGGTCTCCTGCAGTAAATACGAATTCCGTACCACAATCTACACATTTGATTGTTTCATCTTTGTATTCTTCTGTCATTACTATCCCTCCTTAACATATATTTGGACTTTGGTTCTAACTGGTTACCTTACCTACTTGATCGTTTAAGAAAGAGATAATAGTCGAATTTAAGTTCCAGTGATTTCTCACATTATAGATTATAACATAGCCGATCAAATTATGCAAACTCTCAAAAGAAAAATATCTTACTTTTTTTATTTGTGTTATACTATTTTTCATAAGAAAGGAAAAGGGATCGCTATGGATTATACTTGTTGTACATTATGTCCTAGGAATTGTCGCATCGATCGCACAAAGGGACAAGTTGGTTTCTGTGGTATGAGTGATACTTTAAGGGTGGCAAGAGCTTCTTTACATATGTGGGAGGAACCTTGTCTATCGTCTAAAAATGGAAGTGGGACTGTCTTTTTTTCAGGATGTAATATGCGATGTATTTTTTGTCAGAATTATGAAATTAGTACCAATCGTTATGGAAAAGAAATTACAGTTACCCGTTTGAAAGAGATTTTTTTAGAACTTCAAGAAAAGGGAGCACACAATATCAATTTGGTAACACCTACCCCTTTTCTTCCATCGATTGTCGAAGCGCTTAAGATCGCCAAACAAGAAGGTCTCGTGATTCCCATTGTCTACAATAGTAGTGGGTATGAAAAAGTTTCTGTCTTAAAACAGTTAGAGGGCCTTATCGATATTTATCTACCCGATATGAAATACGTTAGTGAAACACTTTCTTCTACGTATTCTAAAGCGAGGGATTATCACGATGTTGCCATTTTAGCCATTCAAGAAATGGTAAGACAAGTTGGTCCTTGTGTTTTTGACGAAGATGGTGTGATGAAAAAAGGAGTGATCGTTCGTCATTTGCTTCTTCCTAATCAATTAGAGGATTCTAAGCGAGTTCTTTTTGAACTTTATCATTTGTTTCATCACGATATTTGGATTAGTATTATGAATCAGTATACGCCCCTTCCTCAGGTTAACGATATTCCTTCTTTAAATCGGGTCGTTACGGAAGAAGAATACAATCAATTAATCGACTATGCTTTTACACTCGGCATTCGACATGCTTTCGTTCAAGAAGGTGGAACGGCGAGTGAGTCGTTTATTCCTCTTTTTGACTTCGAAGGCGTTTGATGTCGTCTCGTTCTTTTTTGGAATATGGACAGCCACAGTAATCTTGACGATAGAGGTTAAACTCTTTCGATAACAGAATGGACCGAAGATAGCCTTGCTTTTTTTTAAAGTCTGCTGGCAAATAGGTTACTTTACTGTTTTCGGTCAATCTCATTCCGATTTCATTGATCCAGTCGGCCTTTTTATAAGGACTAATTGAAAGGGTTGTCGTTACATAATCAAAAGCATGTTCTAAGGCGACATCCACTGTTTTTTTTAGGCGCATTTCATAGCAAAGATAACAACGCTTTCCGCCTTCTTTTTCTTGTTCTAACCCTTTTGTGGTCGAGAAGAAAAGGGTCGGATCGTAGTCGCCATCTAAATAGGCGACTTTTTCTTGGTAGTTTGCACGATTTAGAAAACGCTTTAATTCTTCTTTACGTTTTTCGTACTCTTCCCTATTTACGATATTAGGATTATAAAAGAAAACTGTGACGTTAAAATGTGGGACTAATTGTTCTAGGACAGCACTGCTACAAGGTGCACAACAGCAATGTAGTAACAGGGTCGGTTTTATTTTTTTTCGTTCATTTTCTTCTATGATTTCTTCCATTTGTTTTCTTGCGTTCATCGTTATCCCTCTCTTGCTTTCCTTATTTTAACATAAATGATATTATTTTTGAATACATTTTGTTAGGTGATAGGAATGAACAATACCAAACTTGCTTTTCTTCTTACGATGTTTGCGGGATTATCGACGATGATTGGTACTGTGTTTATTTTTAAGAAAGTAAAGAACGAACCACAAATCATTACGGCTTCCCTTTCGTTTGCCGCAGGAGTGATGATTACGGTTTCGATTACGGATTTAATGCCGGAATCGTTTTCGTTGTTACAAAAGTTCTTCTACCCTATTCCGTCGTTCTTGGTTTTTGGCATTTGTTTTGCACTTGGCGTTCTTCTATCGATGGGAATCGATCACTTTTTACCTGATGGATCTAGTTATTCCTATTCTTCTTTCGATCCTTCTCGGAAAAAGAAGTCGTTATATCGTATTGGGCTCATTTCCTGTCTTGCCATTATTCTCCACAATGTTCCTGAAGGAATTGCTACATTTATGGCAACTAGTAACGATACGAAGCTAGGAATCATGCTTGCGACATCGATTGCTCTACACAATATTCCCGAAGGAATCAGCATTTCAGTTCCTTTATACTATGCAACGAAAAAACGAGGGAAGGCTCTTCTTTATACTTTTATTTCTGGTATTTCTGAACCATTTGGAGCACTTCTCGCTTTTCTTTTTTTAAAAAATTTCATGAACGATATGGCCATGGGTTGTCTTTTAGCGATGATCGCAGGAATCATGATGCACATTTCATTTTATGAACTACTCCCTACTTCGTTTTCTTATCGTGAAAAAAAGATAACGATCGGTTATCTTCTTATTGGCATTTTATTTATGTTTCTTTCCCACATACTCTTCTAACGCTTCTTTATATGTCTTTAATGCGGTTGGAAGAGAATACGTACGATCGAGTTCGTCTATGGTGACATAGAGTCCTTCTTGCTCCTTTTGTAATTCGACGATGTATCCTTTTAACTTCCAAGTTAGATGAGAAAAGACATGATCTACATTGGGAAGAGGTATTATTTTTCGAAAGACGAGATGGTGGTCATTCAAGTATTTTTTTACTTCTTTTAAAGAGAGATGTCCTAAGATACTAGGAAATTCGTAGAGTGATGACAACAATCCTTTTTCGTCTCTTTTTTTTAAGAGGACTTTCTTTTGATAGAGAAATACGAGAACTGTTCGTTCTTCTTGTTTCTTTTCTTTTTTTGGCTTTTTGATGGGTATTTCTAACATCGTTTTCGTATCATAAGCACGACAATATGTGCGAATGGGACAGCTTTCACACTTCGGCATGCCGTGAGGAAGACAGATTGTGGCTCCTAAATCCATGAGAGCTTGATTGACGTCACCTGGTCGATCGATCACTAATTTTTTTGTTTCTTTGCTAATTTCTTTTTTTACGTTTTGATTGGTGATATCGACTTTTTTTCCATTGATACGCGCAATGACTCGCAATACATTACCATCTACGGCAGGATAGTTTTGGTGATAGGCAATCGATAGAATCGCTCCTGCTGTATACGAACCAATGCCCGGCAAAGTGATGAGGTCTTCGTTATTATCGGGAACTTTACCATGATATTTTTGAACGATGATTTTAGCAGCTTTCTGTAAGTTTTTTGCCCGATTATAGTATCCTAATCCTTCCCAAAGTTTCAATAGTTTGTCTTCTTTGATTTTTGCTAATGTTTCGATGTTCGGGACTTCTTTTATGAAACGATCAAAATAGTCTACTACTGCTTCGACTCTCGTCTGTTGTAACATAATTTCACTAAGCCACACGTAGTAAGGTGTAGGATGTTCCCGCCAAAATAAGCTTCGTTTATGTTGATCGTACCAAGCTAATAGATTTGTTCTTAATTCTGTTGGTTGATTCATTTGGATCCTTCCTTTATTTTACGATATGCTTCGATTAAATCCGATAGATGATATGCTCCATTTGCAGCACTTGTCGAAGGAAGAGGATAAGCTTCTTTCTTCGTTTTGGGGAATAGATACTTTTGATATAATTCGTAAGCTTTTTTTCCCGTCGTATAAATTCGTTCGATGTTCGTATTTTGAAGAAGATCTGTCAAGTCGTTCACTTGGATATTTTTAATGCTTTGGTCACTCGATCCTTCGATGGTGCAACTTTCTAATACGTCCCATAAGGCAATGTGATGTTTCGTTAATAATGCTTTTTTTTGATCGATCGTTATGGGACACGTTTCCTCTAGTACTTTCGAGAGTACTTTCCAAAAACGATTGCTCGGATGAGCATAGTAAAATCCTTCTTCGCGCGACTTTACGGAAGGAATACTTCCCAATATTAACACGGTTGACGTCTCGGTAAAGAAGGGAGGAAATTCGTGATATACTTTTTTCATTTTGTCCTTCCTTCTAATTGAAAACGATAGTGTCCCGTTACTTTTTTGGTTTTTGCCCACCACTCTAGCGTATTTTCTTCAAAATGCCTTTGTCCTGCATTGTGGATGAGATAGGGAATTCCTTTTTTGTTTCGTTTGTCCGAGATGATACCAATATGCGAAAAGTCTTTCCCAAAAACGACGATATCGCCTGGCATCCATTCCGTTATTTTTTTTATATCGTTTGAGAGAACAAGGGTGTTTTTTTCAAAGAAGACGGTTAAGTTTTTTACTCGTCGAAAATCGATGTTTGCATCTTTTTTCCCATTTACTCTAGGATAATCTTCTATGTGATGTTCTATATCTTGGTCGACTAACTCTTTTAAATCGTATCCGGCATTTTGCAATGCTCTTGCAACAAGGTCGGTACACACTCCTTCGGTTAATGGTGGATATCCTCCTTCGTAATAAGCACTTTTATACTTAGGATGCCGTTTGACTTCTTCTTTGGCTCCTAACAAGATATCTGTATAGTCATCGATTCCATTTTGATTATAGTCGATCTTGCTCGTTACCACTTCAATTCCAAAGTCGCTTGCTTGATAGGAAGATCCATAATAAACACAATAGCTGTACCACATGCCAATTGCTACCCATAGAGTGATCATGAGAGGAATCCCTATTGTGAATTTTTTCTTTTTGGTTTTATGATGAAAGAGAATCATACCGAAAGCCATGCCAAAACATCCCCCTATTAGCGAAAGAAAGATGAGAAGTTGTTCGCTCATTCTAAATCTTTCTTTTTGGGCAAACCATTTGTCTAATCCACATATGAAAAAAGAGAGAAGATTGATCGTTATACCATAATACACTAACTCCATCTTCATCCCTTATTTGTCTTTCATTTTTCGTTCAATACTCACATGATATTGATCTTTATTGTTCCAGTGTGCGACCAAGAGTCCTTTGTCCACATACCCTTGTCCTTCATCGACTGCACCATTTTCAATTTTTTTGGATTCTTTGATGATTTTCTCTATTTCTTCGTCCGTCAAATCTTCAACATTTGCTTTTATTAAGTGATGTAAATACGTTTCAGCCATTTCTTTATATTCACTATCTTGATCGTAGAAAAGTCCTACTTCTTTAACGATATCTTGATCGCGATTTCCTGTATATGTTACAGGGATTAGATATAGCGAAATATCTTCAAAAAGTCCATACCAATAGGCATCATCTGCTTCTTGAAAATAATCTTCACTTGCTGGATATTCCATATTATTATCGACTACTTCTTTGTTGAATTTCGCTACGAGCATCGATACTGTTTCTTTTTCGACGGTTTCCTCTTTGGGTTCATCTTGTTCTTTTGGCTGGTTCGTACATCCAACACTTCCTACTAATACCATAAAACTCAATACTACAAATAACCATTTTTTCATTGATATCACTCCTATTTCTTTTTATAATTTAATGTTATTGGTGATTAAATCCTTCATGTCTTCTAAGATTGGTTCTTGATCATTTAATAGTTTATCGATACAGATATATAAAATGCGTAATCTTCGTTTATCAATTCCTGTCATATCAACAAAGTTTAAAGAAACAGGAAATCCTGAATCTAAGATTAAGTTTAGTTCTGCTGTCGTTTCATCAAAGGTAATCGATGCAACAGAGATCGATTGATATGGGAAGGTATAAATCTGTTTCGTTTTACCTTCATTATCGAAGAGAACAATTTTTTTATCTGTGAACACACCGTAGTCTCTTTCGGTTTTATAAATCGTTAAAATCTGTTCTTTTTTGATGTACTGTCTTACATATGCTGGCAAGTCTTCTTTATCTACTGTTTTACAAAAACGAAATCTTTTGTTTGTTGTTTTTAAATTTGAATATTTCATACTTCCACCTCATCCTGTTTGTATTATATAAAACTTTTTCTCTTTTTACAAGTCTTTGTTTTCGTTAAAACTTGTTTCTTTCTTTTTTATAAGAGATTGCCTTCTATTTAATACGCATACACATTCCACATAAATAGAATGTACATTATGACTAGTTAAGCTTTATATGTTTGGGTATAACTGACGATGTCATAATATACAAATAAGATATGTTCAATGTTTGTTATGTATAATTAACCCTTGTTTATTTTTCCAGCAATCTTATTAATTTTATTAATCGAATTTAAATATTCTTTTTCAATTGGACTAAGTTCCTTTATCTGATATTTTTCATATTCTAATTTTGCCTTTTCTACTGCTTTCTTATGACTAATACTACCGGCATTATTTAAAACATTTGCATCTAGTGAATTAAGTATTTTATCTAGTTGATTAATATAATCTAACATTTTCATTGGTCTATGTTTCATAGCTTGGAATTCGGCAAAATCAAAATATCCTGAAACTAAATTATTTAACATCAAAAGTTCATCTTCGGTTAGGTAATTTTTTGCAATTTCTATATCATTAATGCTCGGTAATTCTCCTTTAAAATTTGTAAGTCCCATAAATGGTTTATTTGAGTCAGCTCGATTATAAATTACTTCTGCAACCGTATTACCATGAGTTGCAAAATGAAACTTATTTTGAACTATTTTAAAAAACTTTATAGTTTCTTCTGCTTTAGGATTATAATCAATAGCTGTCGCATACAAATCTAAAACTTGCCTATATAATACTTTTTCTGAAGACCTTATATCCTTGATACGATTTAAAAGCTCATAAAAATATTTACCACCGCCAAGATTTTTAAGGCGCTCATCATCCATAGTGTA
>CAZJKO010000021.1:0-17502 GCA_964546995.1 uncultured Muribaculaceae bacterium
CCACCGCCTGATGAAACACCTCCACCAAAGCCAGAAGCACTGGAAGAGTGACTTGCCGCAATAGATGAATAAGAGGATGATACAGCATTCTTGACACTTTGATCAATCGTACGTGTAAGGTTCTGATTCATGATATAATGCATCATAAACATATCCCCCATATCGTAATGGATCGTTCCCATTTCATTCATTGCTTGAAGTCTTATTTTCATATCTTTCTCTAATTGATCTGCACACCCTAAAGGCATTGCATACACCAAATATTTATCCCAAAGCCGAACTTCAGGAAGTTCTTTTTCATCCATACGTCCAAAATCTTGTAAAAAGCGCTTAAATGCCATCCACTGCTTGTATTCTAATGCACCTTTCTCCGTCTTCTTACTAAAAAGAAGAAAATAGAAAAGGGAAACGATCGCAAGAGGAAGTGAAACGTAACCTAAAATAAAGTTAGTCTCTAATGCCAAATTGATAATAAAAACAAAGATACCCAAAACAGATACAAGACAAGGAAGAATTTTAACGAGTGCTAAGGAATAGTAAAAATGTTCTTCTTTTCCCATTTGAATCGCTTCACTTTGAAAATCGCGATATTCTTCTAAGAAACGTTTTGCTTTTTTTTCACTATTTCCATAAGACTTAATCTCAGATAACGAAACTTTTTCTCCATCTCCTATGGTATGAATAAAAAGATGAAATAAAATTTGTTCTGAACGAGAAAGTTGGGATAGATCACTACAATTTGCTTTGAATAGATAATCTTTCTTCTTTTTCTTAGAAGGTATTTCTTCAAGCAAGATAACTTTCCTTCGAATCAGTTCGACTAACGAAGCAGATAGAGCATCGGTCGAAACGTTTTGCTTTAACAAATACTGTAATACTTCTGGCCCATACTCTCTTGGAAAATCCCGATAGTATTCCATATCGAAAGCGACTTTGTGTTCTTTGTCGTATTTAAGGTAAATGTAGATTCCAACACCTACTAAAGAAACAACCCAAATAATGGTTCCCACTTTCGTCACATGGTGAACAAGCTTGATTTTTTCTCGCTCTAAATTAGCTTCATTCGCTTTTTCTTCTTCTATTTCTAAGATATATGGTTTAGCAGTAACGCTCGTCTTCTTAGTCGCAAGAGGAACAGTATCGAGAGCAAACATCATCCGGATATCCGTTGCATTGTAAGCACCTAAAAAGTCGTAAACCAACATCACTTCTCGATCGTTCAATCGTTTAATTTCACCGTTCAAAGGTCCATGTGCCCATACTCGCATCGATGGATCATCTTTTGGAAGACGAACGATCACTTGCAAATCATCGATATTTTCTCGATAAGTATCCGAAAGAACATTCCAAGCAAACTCCGCGACATCCTGATGCCGAACGACTACGTCCGATACATCGTATTCCATATAAAAAGCACGATTCCTACTGGACGGATTGTAAATCGTAAGATCGATTCCTTCAAATGTTACTTCTTTCGTATAAACACCATAATCACCCTTAGAAGCATAGGATACTTCATCGTAAAAATCGATTTTTTTATCCATTAAATCGAAAGAAAAACCATCTTGCAATGACACATCCCCGATCTTCAAATTCGAAATAGCGGTCCCATTGTATATATCACTACCATAAAAATCTTCTCTTACTCCCGTAAAAGATGATGCATAAGGATTTTGATACGAAATATCGCGAAGTCGTCCATTGTAACTTCCCTCTAACTGAGCAAGTTCTCTCACATGAATCGATCCATCTTCTAAAATGTCGATAGTCATGTAAAGATGCTTCGTCGTATCCTCTGCATAAACCATACTAGGAAACAAAAAGAAGAAAACGAAAACCAAAAAGAATAAAGTAAACTTTTTCAAAGGTAACACCTCCTAAAAAAAGACTTGTGAAACCTACAAGTCTTAAAATGATACTTTTGGTGTTTCACGATCTGCATCGCTAACTTCAAAGAACGCTTTCTTTTGAAATCCACCCATTTTTGCCACAAAATTACTGGGAATTACTTCGATCTTATTGTTATACGATAATACGGTATCATTATAAAATTGTCTCATTAAACTAATTTTATCTTCCGCATCACGTAGATCATTTTGTAAACTTAAAAAGTTTTTATCTGCCTTTAATTCAGGATAACTTTCGGTTAAAGCAAATAACTTTCCAACTGCCTTCGTAAGTTCTCCAGATAGACTCATCTCTTCTTCAGGTGTCGAAGCATTAACAAAACTATTGCGAGCTTTGACAACATCTTCGAGCGTTCCTTTTTCGTGTTTTGCGTAACCTTTGACCGTCTCAACTAAATTAGGAATCAAATCGGCACGTCTTTTTAATTGAACATCGATTTGTGCCCACTGATCCATCACTCTATTTCTTAGTCGCACAAGACTGTTGTAAGTTCCCAAAAACCATAAGACAACAAGTACTAAAATCACAAGAACAACAATTAACCATACTGGCATAAACATTCCTCCTTCTTATAATTACAGTATACTACAGAAACAATAAAATTACTATGGAATTCGGTATATTTTTACTTTTGTTGGACACATTAGTAAAAGAAAGGAGAATATTATGGAACTTAGTATTAGAGAACATATTATCAATAATTTTAAAGGAGACGATTACGATGCTCTTAGAAGTGCCATCGAAGAATCGATCAAAGAACAAGATGAAGTGACACTACCAGGTATGGGGGTCTTTTTAGAAATCATCTGGAACGGATCTGACGAAGAGATGAAAAAGAGAATGATCGAAATCATCAAAGAACGCGTTCAAGGCCCAGCGAAGGAAGACGAATAATCGTCTTTTTTTATTTTTCTTCGATTACTTTATTAATCGAACGAAACAAGTACTCGATGCCTTGGTTCATCGCTTCTTCGATTTTACGAGAAAGAGAAAGTCCTAAATTAGATAATTTATTCTCGTAATTGTGTTCATCTCGATCGAGATAAGTCTCCATATCGATATTTTTCCCATCTTTCACATCTTGTTCAAATCGTTTAATTTCTTCTTCGGTAAAGGTCGTCCTCTTTCTTTGCTCATATTCGTAATACCCTGTCGCTTGTGTAAAATAAAGTGCTAAAAAAAGAAGAAAAAAGGTACCAATAATTATGCGTGCAATATTTTCTCGTTTCATTTTGTATCACCAATATAATCATAAAGGATCGATGCCAAAATTTCTGTCGAATGAAGAACTTCTTCGATCGTATTATCGACTCCTCCCATTTCAACTAACATCGCATAAGGAGAAACATCTTGATTGTAGACCCCATCGACCCCAGGTCCTTCCTTTTTATAAATACCTCGACTGAGCCCTGGCCACTTTTCTTCTAGTTTTTGATGGAGTATCTCTGCCAATTTTAAATTTTCTTGATAATTAGGATTTTCCAGTCCCACTAAAAATAAAATGCGTGCATACCCCACTCCATCTGCTTCATAGTACGTCGTTTTACGTCTTGCACTATCACGATGTAGATCGATATAGTATTTAATGGATGGATATTTTTCTTTTGCCGAGAGCATAAACATCTTCGTTACCTGATAACTAGAAGCATAATTCCAATTGTTCATATGTAAAATTTCGGTCACATCATTCGTTTCGACCATGGTAGGTATTTGATAATGATTTAGTTTTTCTCGTAAAATGTAACTAGCCATCATCACGTTCGGCGTTACGTTGTACTCTTTCAAATTCTCCCCACTGTAAGTTTCCAACTGATGGGTATTGTAAAGGTAGACGAGAGGTTCCAAAGAACTTTCCCCCTGATCTTCGATATAAGAACTACTTTCCTTTAGTTTCTCTAACTCTTTATCACTAACATCATCGTAAGGAATATCGACAAGACCTCGATAAGTAGAATCTAAAATCGTAAATGGTTTTTCCAAATCGATATGAGAAAAAAAAGACATCACACTGGTAACCACACTCTTTTTATCGTAAGTATAAGGCATATGATGGTTGCTTTCTTCTAACATACCACGTAGTAAATCATCATTTTGAATGGGAAGTTGAATGTAACCAAAACGAGATAAAACAACAAAAAAGAAAGCAAGAAAAAAGAAAAGAAGCAAAAGAAAGCGAGCAAGACAAGAACGTTTCTTTCTTCGCTTCAAATTCATTCTACGTGCCATAAAAGATCACCTCTTATATTAAGTATATGAAGGGATCATACAACTATTGTATAAAGTTTTTTGTCGAGAAAAGAAAGATTACTTTCGTTGTTCGTTATAAGCTTGATGTAAGCTTCGGTTTAATCCTGTCGATAACAATTGACTCAACTTAGAAATGACAAAATCGACTTCTTTCGGCGTAACCATCAAATTGTATCCAATGGGTGTAAGCACTTCAAAAATAAGTGCTTTCCTCTCTTCCTCACTTAAATTGCCTAAAAGTCCTAATAACTTTGTCTTTTCCTCTTGCGTAAGGGTTTTATCATGATCTAAATAATTCCGTTTGGTGGAAGGGACCAGTTTCGTTTTATGATTGTTTAAATTCTCTTTATTGTAACTAATTTGCTTGACTAGAAATTGAAAGGTATCCGAAACGATCGTAACGGCATCGACGATGGTCGGAACACCGATCGCAATGACAGGAATGCCCACCGTTTCCAAGCTGATCTCTTCCCTTCCGTTCCCAACACCACTCCCAGGAGCAATACCAGTATCCGTCATTTGAATCGTTTGATTCACTCGCTCGATAGAAGAAGCCGCTAACGCATCGACCACCACCAAAAAATCAGGCTTTACTTGATGGATTAATCCCAACATAAAGTCGTGCGACTCAATTCCCGTGGTTCCCATCACACTAGGTGAAAATGCCGCGACATTGCGGTACCCTTTTTCAATCGAACTTCCTTCTAGTAAAAACAAATGTCTAGTAACCAAAATATCGTTTACTACTTTTGGCCCCAACGAATCCGGAGTAGACATCGCATTGCCAAGTCCCACGACAAGACAGCTAGAAGTAGAGGAAATTCCCTTTCGTTCTAAAAGAGAAGAAAACTCCTTAACGAAGACATCTTCCACCTTTCTTCGGTTGTGACTATCAGTAACATCGATAAACGTAATAGTCTTGTAAATTCCCTTCTTCTTCCCACATACGTTTGAAGCATCTTCATCAAGTTCTACCTCCGTCACCGAAACATCATCGACGACATACGTCTTTTCTTTGATTCCTGCAACATCTTTATAATTACCAATCGATTCGATAATCAAATCAGTCCGAACTTGGTATTTTTCTAAACGAATCTCATTCTTCATTTGTATCACCACTTATAATATCTACAAAAATTACCAAATTTATTTGCTTTTTTATCATATATTTGCTAAAATGAATATGTTTAAAAGTGAGGTGAGAAAATGCCAAATATCAAAAGTGCCAAAAAACGGGTTAAAACAAGCGCTAAAAAACAAGAAATGAATACTTTCGTAAAATCGACGATGAAAAATTCGATCAAAAAAGTAGAAAAAGTTTGTAAGGCAGGAAAGAAAGAAGAAGCACAAGGAACATTAAACGTTGCGATCAAAGCCATCGATAAAGCTGAGTCAAAAGGAATTATTCACAAAAATAAAGCTGCTCGTGAAAAGAGTCGTCTAACAAAAATGAAAAATAATATGGAGTAATGTTCTATTACTTCTTTTTTTGTGTTACAATAGTATTAAGGTGATAAAGATGAGAAAATATTTGGTGTTTATCGTATTAGTACTGTTGTTGGGAGTAACCTATCTATATCGAGAAAATTTTATTGTATTTTATATAGATCACTTTATTGAAGTAGATAGAGAAACAAAATTAAGTGGTCAAAATAGTTATGCAATTAACATGGAAAAAGATTATGTAAAAAAGACAGAGGACTTTAATCCTCGTTCCCTGCAAGATCTAAAAAATATTTACTACACAGTATTAAATGCAGGAAAGGAAGAGTTTTCCTTCTTCTGCCCTGAAGATTACAAAGATTGCATGAAAGATATCAAATATTTAGCAAACGATCAAACGACACTTTCCCATATTAATAATTTCGTTCATCCCTTCAATGGTTTCAAACATATCGAAACGGAATACGATAGTTTAGGAAAAATAACCATTACCATCGATAAAACATATAGTAAAGAAAAACAAACCCAAGTCGAACAAAAAGTAAAAGAAATCATGGATGAAATCATAGAAAAAGAAGATACGGAAGAAGAAAAAATAAAGAAAATACACGACTATATCATCAATCACACCAAATACGATCAAGATCGAAGTGATAAAAAAATCGTAAAATACGATTCCGATACAGCTTATGGAACCTTAATAGAAGGATATGGTCTATGTGGTGGTTACACCGATAGTATGGCCATCTTCTTAAATACGATGGGCATCAAAAATTATAAAATAGCAAGTGAAAATCATGTATGGAACGCTATCAAATTAAATGATAAATGGTATCATTTAGATCTAACTTGGGACGACCCAATTATGACAGATGGATCTGATATCATCGAATATAACTTCTTCTTAATTGACCAACAAGAATTAGAAGCTTTAAAAACCAATCAACATGGATACGACAAAACCGTCTATCGCGAATTTTTAGAAAAATAAAAGAAGTCCTCTTTTATTTTTTTTGAGCATTTTTCAAGTTTCGTCAAAACAAAAAATGTAGACACGTGTCTACATTCATCATAATGTTAATATTTAGAAATAACAATGACAGCACGAACACCAATTTGCCTTGTATTGGTTTCTCCCATAAATAATCCTCGAGCATACCGAACGAGAAAAGCACTGCTGTTGTTTCCTACCATAGCATTCATTGTCCAGTAACCTACACTCTCTTCAACTGTTGAAACAGTACTACTAGGATCCCCTGGATCAGCTGGTTCATCTGGATTCCCCGACTCAGATGGTTCAGATGGATTAGATGGATCAGATGGTTCAGATGGATCAGATGGTTCAGATGGATCAGAAGGGTCAGATGGATCACTTGACTGCTCTACATAATATGTCATCCAACTAGGACAACTTTCTAAATTATCCAAAACACATCCTGTTGCAAGAATTTCTTGTACGGTAATCATTCTGGCTTTGGCTGTTCGTTCTGGCAAAGTATAGCCATTAGTTGTACATTCTAAATTATTAGGACTACAAGAAGTAAAAGCATTATCTTTAAAAACAGTAGTTCCCATCGTATATGTCTGATCGAGAACATTCGTCCATCCACTTGTCGCGCTCTCTAGTGCTTCAAGTGCTACTAAAGGTCCTTCTGTATTCGTACGTGAAGAAGACCAATTGACAGGATTGATAGTATTCTCCATCTGTTGTAACGTTATCTGGTTGCCATCGTCAGAGATCACATAAAAGTACTTCGACTCTGTATCGTTTACTTGATACTGAATAATCGTTCCTGCATCATACGAAAAAGGCGTATGAGCTAACTCCACACAGGTAGCTTCTTCTCCCGTTAAACAGGTATTAGGATCATATTGATAAACATGACGAATATTTTCGTTCAATAGTTTTCCATCATCGTTTGGTGTCTCAACCTTTTGTGAGGATTCTATAGCTAAATTAGCATGAAAGTGATTTCCTTGTACTTCGTTTCCCGCATGATAATCGATCCAAACGCGAACTTGATAAGTAATGCTCTCGCCTGGTTCAAGAATTCCAAGCAACAAGTTCTGACGATGATAAAGAAGATAAGTTACTTCACTCTCTCCTTCTTTTGAAAGCGCAATCTTTAGCTTGTCATCAGGAAAAATCTTATCTTGATCCCCATGTTCTCGATAAAGAGCTTGATTTTCTTTCAAGAAAACACGGTAGTAGGCAGAAATATTTCCATTATTCGTAAGAGTAAATTGATAATAATCAGTATTCATCCCTGTCTCATCTTTCAAGGGTATAGCATTTTCTAAATTGATTTCACTCCCCGTTTCGTGAAAATCCATGACCAAGTTACCAGAATGAATCACGTTTTGTTTGCTACCACTTAAAACAAACGTCACAACAGCATAACTAACTCCAATGAATAGTATAACCAAAAAGAAAATAACGACGATCATAAACGCATTATTACGTTTTCCTCTTTCCATTTTATCCCTCCTAGTTTCTAAATTTATTATAACAACAATTCGTATAAAATACAACAACGAAAAACAAGTTTGTCAACCAAATCGTAAACAAACTTGTTTTTCTTTTTTAATCGATCGCGTCTTTGACTTGTTCCATTTTTCGCTTAATATCATGTTGAAAAAAGTGATACGTACTATTTAGTAAAATAAAGATAGGAAGCGCAATCACAATACCGATAAACCCACCGATACTTCCCCCAATCATAACCGCAAAAATACTCCAAAGCGGATTGATGTTATTCGTTTTACCATAGATCTTAGGCGAAATGACATATCCATCTAACTGAGGGAAAATAAGACAAATAATGAGTGTTCCAACAAAGACAGGAGTCGAAACGACACTAGCAGTAATCACAGCAATAATGTTCGTAATAAGTCCACCAAAATAAGGAATGATCGTAGTAACACAAGCAAGAATACCAAGAAGAAGCCAGTTCGGATGTCCGACAATCCAAAAGACCAAACAATATTCCACTAACTGAATCAACATAAAAATGATAAGTCCATGAAAGTACTGTCCAATTTCGTAATCCAATGACTTCACATAACGAAATCCCCGACCCTTAAAACTCATTAAAAACTCTTTCGTTTCCTTGCGAATCTTATCCATATCCGCTAAGAAGTAAATCGATACAATGATGATGATAATCGTCTTTGTAATATAGTCGATTCCCTTACCGACAAGATCGAATGTACCGCTAGAAATAAACGTTCCAAGACTTTTAATAACATCGTTTAATGCATCAGAAATCGTAATTTGAAAATCACCCAAATTAATATCAAACTTACTAGAAATATCTTGCAACACCTCGATCACCATTTTCGAAAACAAAATCAATTGATCGTAGATGAGTGGTAACGTAATCGAAAGAAGAATAGCGGCCAAAAGTAACACAGCAATAACGACGATCGTAACTGCAAGTTGCTTTCTCACTCCTTTTCTCTCCAAGTACGTGACAAAAGGATGGAGACCATAAGCAACCGCAAAGGCGATAATAAAAGGAAAAATGATCCCTAAAAATCGTAGGACAAGTCCACCCCATACTCCGATTGTCGAAACGCCAAGATACAAAACGAGCATCAAAAGAAGAATGTTCAAAAGTTGATAATTAATCTTATTTTTAAACATGTTATTCACCTCTCTAATAAAATTGTAACAGGGCCATCATTCGTAAAAGAAACCCGCATGTGTTCACCAAATTTTCCCGTCGAAACAGGACAGTAACGTTTTAATATCTCATTCCATTTTTCATAAAGGGGAAAAGACAAACTAGATGGAAGAGCTTGTTTGTAACTAGGGCGACATCCCTTGTCACAAAGAGCATACAAAGTAAATTGGGAAACGGAAAGTACGGAACCCGAAACATCCAAAAGACTGCGATTCATCACCCCATTTTCATCATCGAAAATGCGAAGTGAAACAATTTTCTTAGCCATCCACTCCATCGTTTCTACCGTATCACCTTCCGTAAAACAAACAAATAACAAAAGCCCGTGATCGATACGACCGACTTCTTCGAAAGAAACCGTAACCGAAGCTTGATCGACACGTTGTAATAAAACTCTCATCGGATAATCCTCTCCACATCCAAAATGTAAGGAAGACTACGAAGAGATGCCATCATCTTCTCCAAAACATCGGTATTCATAACATAAAAATCAACTTCGTAGTTAATCGTTTCCCGATGATTCGTCGTCACAATACGATCGATACTAACATCAAAAGAACCCGTTTTTTGGATGATTTCAACCAATTTATTGTCTAAACTATTCGTATAGATCATAACTGTCGTCAAATATTTTCGATTCGTAGTATCACCCCACGATGCCTTAACACATCGCTCCATCATACTAGATAAATTAGGACAAGTCGTTCGATGGATCGTAATCCCATTTCCTTTTGTAATGTAACCAATCAAATCATCTCCTGGAATAGGCGAACAACAAGCAGCAAGATTGACCTTAACCTTATCGATACCTGCAATAATAATATCTTGATCGATACGTTTAGAAAAAGATTTTGTTTTCAAAACTGGAACTTCTTCCTCTTTTTTATAAATAGCATGAATAACACTATTAGGGGAAGTCTTTAAATTGCCAATCGTAAGATACATCTCATCCAAAGAACTAAGATGTAACTGATCTAAAATTTGCAAGACATGTTCTTCCGTTAAAAACTCACTAAACGGAATTTTTCGTTTCCGAAGTTCTTTTTCCAACAACTCTTTTCCTCGTTCTTGATAAACTTCTTTCTCACTCTTCGCAAAATAAGAACGAATCTTATTTTTCGTCTGATTGCTTTTGGCAATTTGAATCCACTCTTTATTAGGATGTCCATTCTTATTCGTATGAATCTTTACTACATCATTATCTTGTAGTTCATAGTCCAAAGGAACAATTGCATCGTTAACAATTGCACCGACCATTGTCTCTCCAATCCTCGTATGAACTCGATAAGCAAAATCGATAGGCGTAGCACCCCGTGGCAATTCGATCACATCCCCGCGAGGGGTAAAAACGTAGATATTGTCATTTAGAACCTCTTCTTGAATACTGCTAACCAAATCCTCTTTCGAAAGCTCTTCTTCCGAAAGTTCCATCATTGCTTTAAAAAACTGTAACTTTTGCTCCGTCGTATTTTTCAAAATCTTCGACGCATCTTTGTGCTCTTTATAAGCCCAATGTGAAGCAACTCCATTCTCTGCAATCTCATTCATCTGATGAGTTCTAATTTGCACTTCAAACAACTGACCAGACACACCAAATACAGTAGTATGAAGCGATTGATAACCATTCGGTTTAGGCATAGCAATATAATCTTTAAATCGTTTCGCTAAAGGTTTAAATTTAGAATGAATAATCCCAAGAACCAAATAACAATCCTGCTCTGTATCCACCAAAATGCGAAGAGCCAACAAATCGTAAATATCGCTGAATTTCTTACCTTTATTAAGCTTATTATAAATACTATAAATACTCTTAGCACGACCTTTGATCTCAAAAGAAATATGGTGAGAAGTCAAAAGTTGTGACACTTCTTGTTGCATCAAAGATACCGTGGTATCTCGTTCTAATTTGGTATTGTTAAGTCGCTCTGCAATATCGTAAAAAACATCTGGTTTCAAATAACGTAACGACAAATCCTCAAGTTCACTTTTTATTTTATGAATACCCAAATGGTGAGCAATTGGTGCAAAAATTTCCAATGTCTCTTTTGCCACCTCTTTCTGCTTATCGCTAGGAAGGGCAAAAAGGGTTCTCATATTGTGAAGACGTTCCGCCAGTTTAATGACAATCACACGAACATCTTCACTCATCCCCACAATAATCTTTTTATAATACTCTACCAAATAATCATTCTCGGTAGAAAAGTGAATCTTCGTCAGTTTCGTTACCCCACTGACAAGTCCTTGAACTTCGCTTCCAAACAAAGCCAAAATTTCATCTTTCGATACATCGCATAAAGCAATCACATCGTGAAGTAAACTCGCCACAATGCTAGGAACATCAGCATAAATAGATGTCAAAATAATCGAAACAGCCAAAGGATGCGAAATATAAGGATCCCCATTCTTACGATACTGTAGCGCATGCTTGGATAACGCATATTGATAAGCCTTTTCAATCTGATTTAATGCATCATCGTCCTTCACATACTTTTTCACCTTTGAAAGAAGAAGTGCATAAGAACAAGCATATTTTTCTTTTGTCAAAGACTATCCCTCCTTTCCTATTAAGATTCCACTTTCGCCCGTTTTTTCTTCCATTTTTCCTTAAAGTACACATTCAAAGAATCCATATCGACACTTAAAATATCCGAAACCATATCAGATACCGTAAGACCTTGAGCAACCCGCCATTTAGAAAGAGACAAGCACTCAAAAATATCTTCTTCTCTAATGTATTCAAAACCATTACGACTTAATTCGTGCCGTTTTGTCCTAAGAGCAGGTAACATTCTTTTATATAGATCTTCAAGATTATCAAACTCCATTCAAATCACCTCGTCTTTTCTTTCGTTTACCACAAATCTTAGTAGCGACACCCATAACAAGAAGGATAAAACCACTAACGAAAGATCCCATTCTGCCTTCCTTCGCCCACGGTGCTTCATAACGAATCACAATATGGTGTTTTCCTGTATCAAGAGGAAACCCTAAAAAGGCCGTATTCACTTTTTCATAAGCAGTCTCTTTACCGTCAACTAACACCAAAAAACCTTCATCATAAGGAATACTACTAACAAAATAACCATCTTCCACCACATCGATATCGCCCTCGATCGCATCCCCCTTCGTACGTTCTAAATCAAAAACAAACGGAGTAAGAGAAGAAGCTCTCTTTGTCACAATTTCATAATCGTATAAATAAGTATGGATATCTTCAATTTCATAGACACCAGGATCGATGATCACTTCTAACGAAGAAAGCCCATCACCCGATAATACATATTGAAAATGATAGTTATCATTCGCATAAATCCAATCGGTACAAGTAAGTTTGTTGGTCATACCATTAATCGTAATAGCACGGTCTCCTATCGTACAATCTTGTCGATTTTGAATTTGAAAATCCAAAAGCAAAATCTTTCCCGTCAAATCAGCATCCGTATGGAGAAAAACCGTCTCTTTCTTATGGACCTCAAGACGCATCATCTGCCCATCTCTTTCTACGTTAAAAGAAGGCTCTGTATCACTTTTAAAAGAAAGAAACGCTTCCTGAATAGAAGAAGAGAAAGAAGAACCCTTCCCATCGACAACCGTATTCTCCATAAGGGCTGAAACTCGTTCAGGATAAGAAAAGGAATCGAATACCTGACTAGATAACAACTTAGAATCATGATACATAAGAGGAAAAACATAATCGTTCCGATAAGCATTTCCTTCAAATATAGGATAGTAACCCAAAGGAACAGCTTTCTGATTAGAAGTAAAAACATACTTCACACCCATAAACGTATTCAAAAGAACATTGGGATGAGCCGTTACCATCAAATTATTACGGTTCGATATCGCATTGCCGAGTTCCTTTCGAAAAAAATCTTGATAATAAGCATTTTGAACCGAAGAATAAACACTCGCATGATAATACCCTTCGCCATACACTTTATTGATCGTAGGAAGCGCATAATTGAGCATTGCCATTCGATAAATTCCCTCATCTTTCTCTTTTATATCCGAAACAAGTTGTTTCTGATCAACCGGAAAAACCTTTTGATAACGATCGTAAGAAACATAGTTTTCTAATAAATTCGAAGTAAGACAAGAACCAAATGCAAAAACGAAACACAAAGCGAAAAAGGATAATGCATGGTTCTTTTTTAAAAAGAACCAATATCCAGTCAACGTTAAAAGAAAATCGAGAACAAAAAGAAGAAAATAATTTCCATGAGGCGTTTTCAATTGACAAAGAACAGCAAAAACAAAAACGGATCCAAACAATAAACGAAGTGATTTCACCCGATTTTTTAACACATCTTCGATAAAAAAGGAAAGAATGAGTCCTACGAGAGGTAAAAACGGAATAAGAGCTTTTCCCCTCAAATAAAGACCCCCATTCAAAAGATAAATCACGAAAGGACAAACCAACAAAAGACTAACGACGATCGATAAAAATCGTTTATCTTTTTCATTTAACGTCATTCCATACCCTAAAGCAAGAAGAGATAGTACGGTAAATCCAAGACCATAACCATCGTATAAAAACGTCTTTAAATCAAAGTGAGGAAGAAAAAGATCCAAAAGAGAAATCGAGGAAGAAGTTCCTCCTCTACCGTGAAGAACAACATAAAGAGTGGGAAAAAGCAAAAACGAAGCAAGAAAGATACCTAGTAAGAAAGGAATAGATATTCGAAGGCCATCACACAAAAACGTCTTAAAAGTAACATGCTGTCTTTGAAAATAACGATAAAGATAATAGACAACAAGAACCAAAAGCCCCCCGATACTATAGTAGTAACTCGTTAAAATCATGAGAAAAATGCTAAGAATGAGAAAAGAAGATCCCTTCTTTTCTAGATAACGATCGATTCCGATCAACCCCAATATCAGAAATGGCATGTAACTAACAAACATAAAATGGCGATGTGCTTGATAAATCAATGGCGTTGCCATGGCAAAAAAACAAGAAGTAAGAAAAGCCCCCTGAATAGAAACACCACGTCTTTTCAAAAAAGAATAGAAAAGAAGCACACTGCTAATGGTAACCCCAATCATCATAATTTGAATAAACGTAACCATTTCTAAATGAGGAAACAAATAGGAAAAGTACATAAGAGGATGAAAAAGACCATAGTAAGAAAAATGAAAGATATTTTGTCCTCCCCCAATACCAAAAGCAAAATTAGGAAAGAAACTCCCCGTTTCGTAAAATAAATGGCGAAAATATTCAGGAAAAACCGTATGTTGATTTAACCAATCGACATTAGAACCAAATAAATTCCCATGGCTCCCCAATAAAATGAGGACAAGAACAAGTATAGAAAGTATAATATAACAAAATTTTTCTTTTTTCATGAATCCTCATCCATTTCTTTTTTTAGTTTGATATACATATATATATTATAACGAATTTTCCTCATCTTGGAAAGGAGATTTTATGACAAAAGAAAAATTTATCACTTCAACAGTCATCCTCATGATCGGTGGCCTACTAACCAAAGTATTAGGAATGATCATTAAAATTATGATGGCAAGAGGAATGGGAACAGAAGGAATTGGTATTTACATGTTGATTTTACCAACGTTTTCTCTATTTATCGGCTTAGGACAATTCGGTTTCCCCATAGCCATTAGCAAATTAGTCGCCGAAGATAAAAAAAACAATAAAAACCTAATCTTTTCCATCATCCCAATCTCCATGATCATTAATGTTGTTATCATACTATTTTTAGTTTTCTTTAGCCCTATTCTAGCCAATAAACTATTGCATGAACCACGAAGTTACTATGCCTTAATAAGTGTTGCCGTAGTTCTTCCCCTCACAAGTCTATCGGGAATACTAAGAAGTTATTTCTTCGGTAAACAACAAATGCTTCCCCACGTAATAAGTAACGTCACAGAAGACATCATCAGACTCATCTTGATCGTTCTAGGAATTCCCATCTTTTTAAGATATGGCCTAGAATTCGCTGTCGCATTCGTCGTATTAACCAACATCGTAAGCGAATTGACATCGATCTTCGTTCTCTTTTTCTTCTTACCCAAACACTTTAAAATCGAAAAAAAAGATTTATCGCTCAACATCCCCTATCTAAAAGACACGCTCAACATATCGGTACCGAGTACAACGGGAAGATTAATTGGATCGATCGGCTATTTCCTAGAACCTATCCTATTAACCGCAGGACTCCTAAAAGCAGGCTACCAAAACAAATTCATCGTAACCGAATATGGAATTTTATCTGGATACGTCATGCCCTTACTCCTACTGCCATCTTTCTTTACATTAGCAATTTCTCAAGCACTTTTACCCGTCGTAAGCAAATCGTATAGCAACAACCATACCACTTACACCAAAAACAAAATCAAACAAGCAATCGCCATATGTTTATTAATCGGAATACCCGTAACCATTCTATTTGAACTATTTCCCAAATTTCCTCTAAACTTCGTCTATCACACCAACGAAGGAATAAACTACCTAAGAGTCCTAGCACCAATCTGTCTCTTTCAATACATTCAAGCACCACTCTCATCGAGTTTAGACGCCATGGGCAAAAGCAAAACCAACATGAAAATAACCTTCATCGGCATGATCCTAAGAACCATTCTCTTATACACTTGTTCCCTATTAAAAATTGGCATGTGGAGCTTAGTCATCGCAACTACTACCAATGTCTTATTCACAACATTTTATAGTTTAAAAAAAGTAAAAGAATATCTCGCCTAAGAAAAGCCATACTAAAAAAGGATGGTGAAAAAATGAATAAATGGAAAAAGAACATACGTCAAAGATTAACCCAAAAGTGTTTAAACAAAACATTAGAAAACAAAATAACGACAATTGGCTATGGTATCGAGTATTACCAAAAAGTAGAAGAACAAAAAAATCACTAGAAACCTAGTGATTTTTTTTATAGAAAACCTACTTTGTCTTCACATTAGCACGACTTTGTTCTTCCATCTCTTTCACTTGTTCATTTAATCGAACAAGTAACGAATAAGAATGTGGTAAAGTAGAAAGGGGAATAAACGTATTTTTCAATAACTCTTCTTTATCTTGTGTTTTATCTTTACAAGAAACCAAGACAGAATCACTAGCTAAAAAAGAAAAGCGAAGTCGAATGCTTTCATCTCGATAACAAAAGGAAGTATTCTTTTTGTTGGTAAACGTAAACCCATAAATGTTGCTTTCAAAAGCACTTGCATAAAAATTCATATAATCGAGCATATCGATCACATAAGGAAAAGCGGAAGTAAGCATTGCTGTAATCGTAGACAGTTCAAAACAAGAACTCACAACCGAAACATCTTGCGAACCAACTTCTTTCGAAATTTCTAAATAGTGTCCTCCCAAAAACTGAAGAAAGAAACTGGCAAACTGTTTTTTATAATGGGAAGAAATCATCACGCGACTGATCCAATCCTTTTCCTGTTTAGAAGAAGAAACCAAAGGAAACGAAAAAGGATTTTCCTTTTCTTTAGGAAAAATAGCATGAAAATATGCTTCAATATCGCGAAGTTTTCTCACCTCTGAACGAAAAAGATCATGGTGATAAGAAAGAACCTGTGCAAGATCCCAAGCGGAAATAGTTTCATTACTTAAACATCGTTCCATAACATCACTCCCGTTTTTGCTTATTCTACCACAAAAACAGAAAAATGCCAAAGCTTTTTATAAATAATTCATCATATTAGAATGGAACCCATATACTTCTTGTTGAAATTGGAGTATATCCATATCCCCAAAAATTACGAAAACTAAAAACTCCAGAAGGAACAGAGTTATCATTTGCTCCGCCACGAACAAACCAAGGCCATCCAGGAATTATCATATGTGTATCATCTTGATAGTAGCCGAGTGTCTCAGAAAGCGCATCACCATAACAAACCCCACCATGACACGCCGTTCCAGTAAGACTAGCATCAGTACTATTTAAGTTTGTACTAACATAACTTTGAAAATACTTAGAATCAGGAAAAGCAAGACCAGAAGAATAGATACTTCCATCTGATAATACCCCATTAAAACCAGAATGACCAGCAGGCTGACCACTGATAGGATTACCTGAAGAATCGAGAAGAACACCCATTACAACTTCAAATCTTCCCCCATTCATATCGTAAATACCAGTAATATTTCCTGTCGTCGATGCTGCCATCCCCTTCATTGTCTCATAAGTATTCACATCACATGTAACAGTAGTCGTATCGTCTGCTTGATTAT
>CAZJKO010000022.1:0-16549 GCA_964546995.1 uncultured Muribaculaceae bacterium
TTTTAATTCCAAATTTAACTCTTTCTGATAGTTTTCTAACCTCGTCTTGAGCTAAACTTGACATAAGCGTTAGCCTAAATTCACTATCTGGATAGATAGTATTTATATTATCACTTATAAAAAAAACAACTGTTCCGTTATTTAGAAGTTCTTCTGTATATTTTATACTATCAATTACGTTTCTAGAAAATCTAGATATTTCTTTTGTGACTATTAAATCAAGTTTACCAGTCTTAGAATCTTCTATCATTCTTAAAAAATTATCTCTATTTTTTATACTAGTTCCACTTATGCCTTCATCAATATATTCACCAACTAATTTCCAATTCTTATTTTCACTTATCATTTCTTTAAAATAATTAGACTGATTTTCTAAGCTATTTAATTGATCGTCTTTATCGGTAGATACTCTTGCATAATAACCAACATTTAAATTCATATCAAAAATGGTTTTACCAAGTAATAACGCACTTCTAGTTTTTGCAATATTCATTTTCTTGCCCTTTCATTATTTTTTCATTTGCTAATTTAAATTCTTCAAATGTGATTTTGTCTTTTTGATATAATTCTTTATTGATTATTAATTTTAATTCTTTTAATATCTTTTCCATATATACCTCCCACTTAATTTTATTAATTTAATTTTATATTTATGTATATTTAAAAATAAAAAAGACGATTCGCTAAAATCATCTTTACAATATAAATATTAAAACATTCAATTATTTTTAATTATATAATCAATAAATTCTTTAAATATTTTGTTTTCTTCTTCCTTATCAGTTATAAATTCTGGATGCCATTGAACTCCAATATTAAATCCTTTACCATTTAACTCAAGTAACTCTATTATATTGTCATCAGCCAATCCTTTTATTGAATAAGCACCAGGATTATCTATTTTACATTTATGAATACTATTAACAGTAAAATTATTCTTTTTGATCATCGAGTATAATTTAGAATCTTTATCAATAATTACATTATGCATTTCCATATTGGATAGACTAAAATGTTTTTCTTTTAAATAATCATAATTTTCTAATGAAATACTTCCACCTGTTGCTAGAGCCATATTAATACATCCACAACATATTCCTAATAAAGGAATGTCTTTTTCTATGCAATATTTAGCAACTTCTTGTTCGTAATTGCAAATTGTAATCCCACCTTCTAGTATAATTCCATCACATAAATCAATAGTTAAAAATAAATCCTTTAATGATTTTTCATCTAGATAATAATCTTGATATGAAAATGGTTTTTCCTCTTTCATTTGTTTTATTTTACTTTGAGGAATTATTCCAATAGCAATTCCACCATTTTTATTAACTGCATCTTTAATTTCATTACTAATACATATTTTATTCCAAATAACATCATCACATTGTGGTTTCCCAACAATTCCAATTATTGGTTTCTTATTCAAATTAATCACCTATTTTCTTAATTTTCTTTTTTAGCACTAAATTCTCGTCTTTATGTTTATTCCTTAGGTTTTGGACTTCCTGTTCAGAAAGCGGAGTAAATCCATCATATATTTCTGATGCTACTTTCTGTTCATCAATTTCTGATGATGAAACATTATTACATGCTACCCAATTATCTTTTAATTCAACAGAATGAAAGTTTTTACCAATTAGCTTATAGCTAGTTTTATCAAATAAATGAACAACAGCATTATTATCTAATCTTGTTTGCACAAATATTAATTGTACATTCATTTTTTGTAATAATTTAGTCAATTCACTTATTGCCAAAGTAGCAATTCCCTTACCTTTATTATTTTCAAAAACATAAATACCATTAATTTTTACAATTTTATCTGTACAAAAATGTATCATCAAATAACCAAGCAATTCATTTTCGCTATTAATAGATAAGATCTGCTTTTCGCCACTTTTAAATTGATCCATATGATTGCTTATCCATGTTGAATAATATGGATATTCTTCAATAAATATTGAAGTTAATGATTCCACCCCATTATTAAATTCTTCTTGTGTGCCAGTTCTCTTTAGTTTTATCATATATATTCCCCCTAAATTGATAATTATTTTAGCACATAACAACGATTGTGTCAAAATCTTCGATGTTTTTTACTACTCATAATTTCATAAACTCCATCATAATTCCAAATATTTAATTGACCCTTTGCAGGTATAGGATATATTGGTTCAACATCTTCAAAAATCCATGCATATCTACCAATGTCGTATAATCCTAAATTATATTCTTTTACATCTTCTCTTATTGAATTTAAAAATGACTCATCCATATAAACACAATCAACTAAATTTCCTCTACAAATTATATTTCCATAATTCATATCTAGTCCATCAATCAGATTAACAATATAATCATTTTTTAAAAATTCCTTAGCTAAGTTTTTACCACTTGCATGTATAAATAATTCTCCTCTATAATTTGTTTTCCAACTTCTAGTTTCAATTCTCTTATCACCATTTCTGATTAAAGTAGCAAACGGTTCTTTTATACTAATAACCTTCATTAACAATCCTCCATCTATACAATACCATTATAACACTAATTATGGTTACTATATTAATTATTCTCATAACAATTTGTATCTACATTTAATAGTTTTGATTTTCTATTAGATGATTCAGTATCAACATAAGATATAGTTCTTGTATTTTTATCAATTTTAATTCTTTCATTATTAGAATACTTCACCCCATCGTAAATAAGATTATAGATAGAACAAACTTCAATTTTGGTAGAACAATTTATATTATTTAAAGCCAATTCTTCAAAAAGATATGTGTTCTTGTATCGACACCAGGATTGCACGAATTCTCTAACACCTGTAAAAATGTCTGATGCCCGTGTCCTCCTGCTTTCCAACATTTAATGCGAGCATTCTCAACTTGAACCGAACCACCATCATCGAAAGTATCCTTAAATAAATCGATAAGCCCCTCTTCGACTGTCGCCGCCGTCGTAATGATCTTAAATGTGGAACCTGGCTCGTACGATGCCCAAATTGGAAGATTCCGCGACAACTCCTCCATCGTATAATCTTGATAATGATTAGGATCAAAATTAGGTCTACTTCCCATTCCTAAAATCTCCCCTGTCTTAGGATCGATCACAACGGCAAGCGCCATATCAGGCTTAAACATATCGACAACATTAGAAAGTTCTCGCTCAATCGATGTTTGAATACGATAATCGATCGTAAGTTGTAAATTCAAACCATCTTGTGGCTTCACATACACTTCTGAAATATCGAGTTTATTTCCCTTAGCATCCGAAAAGTATTTGATTGCCCCTTGTTCTCCAGTCAAATAAGAATCGTACTTCAGTTCAAGTCCCGATAATCCCTGATTATCAATTCCGACATAACCGAGCACATGCGAAAGAAGATCTCCATAAGGATAGTAACGTTTTGCTTCTTTCACCAAATAAACGCCTGGCAAAGAAAGAGCACTGATCTGATCCGCTACCTCGTAAGAAAGTCTTCTCCCCTCAGGATGAACCCTCTCGATAGAAGTAACCTTATTGACATGCTTATCCATCTCTTCTTTACTAACGCCCAAAATAGAAGCAAGTGCCGTAGATGTCGCATCTTTATCTTCGATCTGATTGGGAATCAGCACCAACGATGTCGTAGTCAAATTATCGGCAAGCACAACCCCATTGCGATCCAAAATAAGTCCCCTATTCGCTTCAATAGGAAGATTTCTACTCCATAAATCACTAGCCAAACGATTTAGTTTCTGATAATCGAACAATTGAATATAAAAAACGCGAAGAATGACAAAAACAAACAACAAAACCAAAATCAAAAACAGTATTTTAATACGAGCATCGATCTTTTTTACAAACATACGATTCACACCTCGATTCATTCTATGTAAAAAAAGACAAAAAAAGAAGGACTTTACATTGAAGTCCTTCTATTTGACTAATACTTTCGATTCTTCCGAAATATAATCAAAAAAGTGTTTCGCATTTTTATCATCACGTAATTTCTTAATTGCTTTATGTTCAATTTGCATAATTCTTTGTCTAGTTACCCCAAATTTATCGGCAACGTTTTGCTGAGTGAAACAAACTTCTTTATGCCCATATCGCTGTTTCATCACTTCGCGTTCTCGATCACTAAACTTAGGAAATTGATCTAAAAAGCGGTAAATTTCTTCCTGAATCATTCGGTCTAAAACCGCATCATCTACTGCCGAAGAAGTAGCAATCAAGCTTTCAGAATCAAAACTATCTAGCGAACAAACAAGATCGTTACTTTTTTCATGAGAAAATGACGTCGCATCATCAATATCTGTATGAGAAGACGAGAACAAGTTTTTATGATTAGAACAAAAACGATGAATCGACTGAAAAACCCAATATCTAGCATAAGTAGAAAAAGCAATTCCTCGATCACTATCGAACTTATCGACCGCTTTCATTAATCCCATATTTCCTTCCTGAATGACATCAAGTGGGGAGACACCACAATAAAAGTATTTCTTAGCAACAGATAAAACAAGTCGCAAATTTCCTTCGACAAACCGCTGTTTTGCCAAAGTATCTCCCTGTTTGATGCGATCAAGTAATTGACTAGTTTCCTGATTGGTCAATGGCCTAATTTGATTAACATCTTGAAAATACTGTAATAAAATATTATCTGTAAATTGATCTTTCGAAGAAGGCTTAAGGACAACTTCGCTTTCCATAATAGAAATTTTTTCTTTCACGCAATACATTTCCAATAGTAGAGAAACATTAAAATCGTCACTAAATTGCTCCAGTTGTGATCGATTGACCGTATCGTGATCAAAAAAAGAAATTCGACCAAGTAAATCCGAAAGAGAAGGAAACTCCTCTAACAATAATTTCATTCGAAGAAAATTGGAAGAATACGAAACACTTTGTAAAAAAGCAGCCATTTTATTTAGTTCACCTTTGATATCTTCGTTGTCTTCACAAGAAAAATCAACCGAGTCTACAAGAAAACGTTTCAACACAGTTAAATGTTTATCTTTACAAAGTTGCGATAAAATTTCTTTCTTCACCATTTTTTCAAACAACTTTAAAAAGCACTGTTCCTTTTTTTCTAAAGGCATAGAATCATCTAATTTCAAAAATGCCGTTTTGGCTTCCTCCAAAAATTGATGAAATTGTTTCTTACTAAAGTTCATGAATTGATATTTTTTCATCATTTGTTCGATCATAAACTACACCCCTTTTAATAGGGCAATATTATATCAAAAAAAGAAAGAAAAGTCAACATTAACTTTCCTTTCTACTTCTTTTTTTCTTTCCTTTCTACTTCTTTTTTACTTTAACATCTTCTTCGTTATAACGTTTACGAAGTGTCTTTAAAATTCGTGCTAATCGCATCGCAACATTCGATCGAGACATATTCATAGACAAAGCGATTTCTCGTTGGGTAATAGATTCATTCCCGTACAATCCAAAATACTTCACAATAATTTCTCGATCGGCCAAAGGTAAATCAGCGACCAAACCTCTAATGGTCAAAAGCATCTCCTTCTCTACATAATCAGCAACAAAGTGACAGGTAGGATCAAAAACCGTATCCTCAAGTCGCAACGATTCCTGATTTTCTTTCCCAATTTCTCTTTCCAAACTATCCGTAGGAAGAACACGTCGAAGTTTTCGCAAATAAACGAAAATTTCATTATCGATACAAGTACTTGCATACGTAGAAAATTGAATACCTTTCGATAAATCGTACGAATCGACCGCATTGATCAGACCAGATACGCCATAGGACATGATCTCCTGTTCATCGCAAGGAACGGAAGAAAACCTACCATAAACGCGACCACAAACAAGCCGTAAATTGTGTTCGATAATCACACTTCGTGCCTGCAGATCACCATCATGAAATGCTTTAAAATAAGAAAGAAGCTCTTCTTGTGACAAAGGTTCTAAAAGAGCCTCATTTTGAAAATAATCATGATATATCATAGCAATCCCCCAATAAAGAATATTATAGTTCATTTTCATCATTTGTCTAGAAAAAAATACACTTCCGTTTTAGAAGTGTATCGAATCTTTTCCTCTTATTCTGTTCGAAGAGAAGTAACAGGATCCTTTTTACTAGCAATGCGTGATGGAATCGATCCTCCAACAACCGTTAAAAGGATACTAATCGTAACAAGTAATAAAGCATGAAGAGGATTCATTTTAGCAACATCAGGCAAATTCGTCAAATTCTCAATAATCGCATTCGCCGGAAAAATGAGAAGTCTTGCAATCAAAATACCAAGCGTTCCCGAACAAAGACCAATCAAGAATGTCTCCGCATTAAAGACCCTACGAATATCTTTTTTTCTCGCTCCAAGCGCTCTTAAAATACCGATCTCTTTCGTTCGTTCTAATACCGAAATATACGTAATAATACCAATCATAATACTAGATACGACGAGTGAAATCGCACTAAAAGCAATGAGAACAATCGTAATCGCATCCATAATGTTAGAAGATAAAGAAGAAATGGTCTTAGCATAATCGCTATAGAGAATCTGATCATCTTCTCCCTTAGAATCATTAAACTGATCTAAATAGGAAGTAATTTCATCTTTCGTTTTAAAGTCTTTTGGATAGATCATAATCGCCATCGGTACCCCATCTCCACCTAAATAAGAAATCGTGGTATCCTTAGCTTTTCTTCCATCTTCTGTCGTCAAATCGAATAGTTCCCCCGTTAAAACATGGTAATCTTTCGCTTTCTGAAGTTCGACAATCGAAGAACGACTATTTTCATCAATCACATAGTTCATAAGATCTTCCGTATAAGTAAGCCCATTACCCGTAGAAGCGAGCATATTTCCTTCTTTACCCCTGATAATACCCGAAATGGTTAATGTGACACTACGAGGATCTTGGTAAAGGGATGCGAAATCCGTATTTAAAGTAAAGTATTCGCCAAGAGAACGATAAAGTTGATCGTTGAATACCAGTTTAAGTTCCCGCCCAATAAGATCATCAAACGAAATCGCATCAAGCGACGAATCGAGTCCTAACGCATCTAATAAAACAGTACTAAGACTATTATCGCTACCGACGATCACCATCAAATCTTCTTTATCGTGAGCAATCTTTCCCGCTAACAAATCGTAATTATCTTCGATCACCCCTGCAGTGGACGTCTCATCCAATTTTCGAGGAATCGCTACCATGTTCAAACTAGTGGAATTGAAACTTTTATAAGAATCCCCTATCTTACTAATCATATTGAGAGATGTAGCCCGCATATAAGAAATACCCGATACGCATTTTGGATCGATCTTTTCGATATACTCGATAAAATCATTCGTCAAACGATTCCGATGAACCATAACATCCTCGATCGGTTTCACAGGATAGATAACCTTTTCATCAGTATAAGAACGTTCTTGATTCATCATCCCTTGCTGTAACTCTTCCATCTTAGAAGAATCGAGTTCCATCGCTTGTTCGCTAATTACAATAGGAAGAGAAGATAACGTATCTCGTTCAAATTGATCAATCTTCTGATCAAATCCATTCGAAAGCGATAGAATGAGAGCAATTCCAATAATGCCAATACTAGAAGCAAAGGCGGTTAAAAGTGTTCGTCCTTTCTTTGTCACAATATTGTGAAACGATAACTTTAAAGCCGTCATAAAACTCATCGCGGTCCTTCGAATCGTAAACCGTTCTTTATTTTTTTCTTCTTTTTTAATTGGGTTGGAATCACTCGTTAATTCACCATCTTGAAATTCGATAATTCGCGATGCATATTCTTGCGCCAAATTAGGATTATGTGTCACCATAATGACGAGCTTATCTTTAGCAATATCCCGAATCAACTCCATAATTTGAACGGAAGTTTTAGTATCCAAAGCCCCTGTTGGCTCATCTGCCAAAATAATATCCGGATCATTGGCAAGTGCTCTTGCAATCGCCACTCGTTGCATCTGACCACCAGATAATTGATTAGGCTTCTTGTGGACATGCTCTGAAAGACCAACTCGGGCAAGAACTTCCAACGCTTTCTTTCGCCGTTTTCCCTGGCTAATTCCACTAAGCGTCATTCCCATTTCCACATTGTCCAAAACACTAATATGAGAAATCAAATTGTAACTTTGAAAAATAAACCCAATACAATTATTCCGATAAAAATCCCATTCGATATTCTTAAAATCTTTCGTCGACTTCCCATTGATAATCAAATCTCCATCATCGTAACGATCGAGACCCCCAATGACATTCAAAAGAGTCGTCTTTCCACTTCCAGAAGGACCCAAAATCGAAACAAATTCATTTTTACGAAATTCCAAGCTGACATCTTTTAACGCATGCTGAACAAACTCCCCCGTTCGATAACTCTTACGAATATGTTTTAACTCTAACATGTAACCACATCCCTTCTAACGATATAGCGTATTCCATCTAAACAAACTTTATTATACAAAAAAGAAAAGAAGATGAACAGGATTTTTCCTAAGATTTCCCAAAGTAGACAAAAAAAGACACCAAAGGATGTCCTTTCGAACCTATTCGGAAGGAGGCTTTTCGATTTCAAATTTTGGGGCGAGCGTTAAAACAACTTCTTCTATGGAAGTAAGTGGAGTATGAACCGGAACAGATTGCGTTAAAACGTATCCATTTCCTTCCAATCGATAAGAAATACCCAACAAATTCAAATAAGTACTAGCTTCTTTACTACTATAACCGACAAGATCCGGCATCAAAAACGTGGTACTAGACGTAACCAAAAAGATCTTCTCTTTAGAACTAACAACCGTATTTTGAAGGGGAAATTGTTTAATGACTTTCTCCCCATCGCCAATGACGACAGGAACCATGCCAGCACTTTGTAAAGACGAAACAGCATCTTCAACTTTTTGATTCATCACACTAGGCATGACGTAAGTCTCGATCGCTTCTGTCGCATTCGGATTTTCAATTCTTCCCATATACTTACTGATATTTTGAACCACACTTCGAACCGGTTCAACAATTGGTTGATTGCTACCACCCTGAGGCCTTTTTACCGAAGTATAAATGATTACATCAGGATCTTCCATCGGATAAATGCCCGCAAAGGAAATAATGGCATCGCTTTCCCCTTGTAAATAACCATTCCCATTCTCATCGGCAATCTGAGCTGTACCAGTCTTACCAATCAAAGAATAACCATCCATATGATAGTATATACCCGTCGTATTACCACGACCATTGACCGTCTCATTCATCAAATATTTAATCTTGTTTACAGTCTCTGTACTAGCAACCTTCTCAATCTCTTTACGTTTACCTTGATAAGTAACATCCCCCGTATGATGATCGACAATTTGCGAAATGACGTAAGGCTTCAATAACATCCCATCGTTCGTAAGAGACGTTAAAGCTTGTACATTTTGAATCGGAGTCGTCGTAATACCTTGACCGAATCCAGCATTGTAAATTTCTGTCTCGTACTTAAATTGAATTTTACCAGATAATTCCTGAGGAAGAGTCATACCCGTTTTACTGCCAAACCCAAGTTTTAAAAAGTATTGACGTAACATCTTCGCATTCATATAGCGATCGATCAAATTGACAATACCAACATTGGAAGAATAAGTAAACCCTGTATCGTAGGTAATCCATCCCCAACCACTACGATCCCAGTCACCAATTACCGTTCCATCACTGGTCTCATAAGTTCCGGACAAAAAGGTTGCATTTCCATCGTAGACACCATTTTCCATAGCAGCCATATAAGTAAAAATCTTCATCGTACTACCAGGCTCATAGGCAAACGAAACGAAAGGATCTAAATAATTGGTAAGATTTCGAATGTTCGGATCAAAAGATGGTGCCGATGTTGATGCCAAAATAGATCCCGTCTTCGCATCAGCTATCACCATCGTCAGCCAATCGAAATGGTATGCAGAAGCACTATTTTTTACAGCTTGTTCCACAAAAAATTGAATGTTGCTATCGATCGTCAAATAAATATCTTTCCCATCCTGAGCTTCTTGCACTCGTTCCTTCGTATTGGCAATCTTATATCCTCGCAAATCCTTTTGATAAGTGACAAACCCATCGACACCCTTCAAAATATCATCGTAATATTTCTCAAGTCCCAGTTCTCCAACCAAATTACCATCTTCGTCTTCTTTAACATAACCGAGCATATAAGATAAAAAGTCTCCCTTTGGATAATACCGTTTCTGCGTCTCGATAAAATCGATACCCGGCAAATTTAACGTAACGATCTGATCCTTCACCATTTCCGTTAATCCCTTACCCTTAGGACCAAATTCCGTCTGATAAACCCCTTCTTTATTTAAATATCCAAGCAATGTCTCATAATCGATTCCCAAAATAGGCGCCAACTGCTGTGCAGTCATTTCCTTATCGACCACATGCTTAGGATCATCTTCTTTCTCTGTCCTCTTAGGATCTAAATAAGCAATAATCGTATAGCTAGAAACATTTTGGGCAAGTACCTCTCCATTACAATCGTAAATCGTCCCTCTTTTCGCCGTAAGAATCTCCGTTCTCGTCGTTCTCTTACTAGCAAGTTCTTTTAAATTAACACCATCGATTTTCTGAAACAAAGAAAGTTGAAAAGCTCGAACCATCATCACTACAAACAAAAAAAGAGCCACAACAATAATCGTATTACTCATTTTGATATTATTTCTAACTTTTCGAGCTCTTTTCTTTGCCACATAATCACGTCCCTATTTATCTTCCTCAATCATCTTAATGTTATCATTATTATAACTCAAACCATTCTCTTTTGCAACTTCTTGAATCTTATCGAGACTTGCCAATTCATTAATTTTCATCGTCAATCCTTCATTTTTCTTTTCTTGAGCAGTAATCTCTCGTTTCTGTTTTTCTACTTCGAAATTGATCTTAGATAAAGTAGCCTTAGAAAAAACAATCGTCAAAGGAGAAGATACAAGTAATAGAAAAGCAAACGTATAAAGAAGCTTTTCAAAACGCGACATCTTTAATCTTTTCTTCACTTTTCTCATGACAATCTCTCCTATCTTTATTTAATGCGTTCTATCACCCGAAGCTTTGCACTTCTAGAACGACTATTCCGATCGAGTTCCTCTTCGCTTGGAACAATTGCTTTGTTCGTCACCAAACGATAGCAAGGTAAATATTCATCGGGAATTTGAGGAAGCCCCTTAACCAAAGAATCCACTTCCGTCATTTCTTTAAACAATCTTTTGACAATTTTATCTTCGAGCGAATGAAACGTAATCACCGAAACTCTTCCTCCAACCCTTACCAAAGAAAGAGCATCCCTCAAACTAGATTCTAAAATATCCAACTCGTGATTGACTTCGATCCGAATCGCTTGAAATATTTGCCGTGCTGGATGTTTTTCCTTTTTCACTTTAAAAGGAACCACTTCTTTAATCACTTCGACAAGTTCCAAAGTAGAAGCAATTGGACGATGCTTCACAATGTTGTGAGCAATCTTTTTCGCAAACTTATCTTCTCCATATTGAAAGAAAATGCGTACCAATTCTTCTTCTTCGTACTCGTTTACAACCTGATAGGCAGTTAACGAACTATCTTGATCCATTCGCATATCAAGTGGAGCATCTTGATGAAAACTAAACCCTCGACTCCCATCGTCAAGCTGAGGACTCGATACCCCAAGATCGAATAAAACCCCATCGACTTCGAAAACACCCAACTTCTCTAATTCTCGTTTCATAAACACAAAATTACTCTTGATAATCTTGTAATTATGAGCAATGTTACTTAATCGTAATTCACTAGAAAAAATCGCTTCCCTATCTTGATCAAAGGCGAATAAGTAACCCCTTTTTATTCTTTTTAAAATCTCACTACTATGTCCACCATAGCCGAGCGTCGCATCGACAATGATCGAATTTTCTTGTAAAGAAAGACTATCGATCGCTTCTTTTAATAAAACACTAACATGCATAAACAAACCTCTTTAAAAATCCAAATTCGAATCGAACAAGTTTTCAGCGATATCGGATAATTGACTCGAATGGATAGTAAGAAATTGATTCCAATTTTCACTGCTCCACACTTCGAGACGATTACCGACTCCGATGATAACGCATTCTTTTAAAATATTGGCATAACTAACCATCGATGCAGTAAGTTGAATGCGTCCTTGTTTATCGAATTCCGTCTCCTCGGCCCCGGACATAAAAAAGCGGACAAAATTACGAGCATCTTTTTTGGTAAAAGGCAAAGATTCAAGTTTTGAAACCATCTTATTCCACTCCTCGATCGGATAGATAAAAAGACAGTTTTCAAGCCCTTTCGTGATAACGAATGACTCGTTTAATTCATCCCGAAATTTACTAGGAACAATCAAACGATTCTTATCATCGATATTATGGCGATATTCACCCATCAACATAATGATCCCCCACTTTTCACCACTATCAACCACTCGATACCATAATAATACTATAATTTACGTTCTTTGTAAAGGGATTTTAAAAAATAAACGTTAGAGTTTGACACGAAAAAGAAAAGACGTGCTATAATGAAACCAAGAAAGGAAAAAAACATGAAAAAAGAAACACGTAACCAACTTCTATTTTGTTTTTTTATAGCAATACTGTTCATTACCGTATTTTCCAAATGTTCACCCCTTTATCCTTTACAAGATTGGGTCGATGCAAATGCCTTCTTGACAATGGGGCGAGGCCTCATTCAAGGAAAAATCCCTTACCTCGATCTCTTTGAACAAAAAGGACCACTCCTATATTTCATCCATGCACTAGGAGCATCGATATCAAACACATCGTTCTTTGGAATCTATCTTCTAGAAATCGTATCGTTGACGATTGTTTTATATTACATTGGAAAAATAAGTGAACTATTTCTAGACAAAAAAGCAAAGTACATCTTACTACCAATCATCGCCATGATTTTACTGACGACAAACGCGTTCAAATATGGAGACAGTGCAGAAGAGTTTTGCCTACCTCTACTTACCATAAGCTTATATCACATGCTCTTTTACTTTAAGAAGGATCTAAAAGATCTAAAACCGACCCACTTCCTCATCGATGGTATCTTAGCATCATGTATCCTATGGATCAAATACACCATGTTAGGCTTTCACTTCGCCTTTATGGCATCGTTCTTCTTTTTATTCTTAAGCAAAAAAGAATACAAAAAAGCCATCACTTCATGCCTATACTTTCTCTTAGGTATGACTATTCCAACCATTCCCATCTTACTATTCTTTCATCTAAATAACGCATTAAAAGAACTATTCCATGTGTATTTTACATTAAACATGACAAGTTATGGAGAACGAGCATCTATCATCACCAAACTAGGAAACGCTATATTATTATATCTAAATAGAGGATCAAGAGAAGTACTATGTTTCATCCTAACCATACTAGGACTAATCTTCTTCACCATCAAAACCAAATATTTAGAAAAAACATCCTACAAAATAGCACTGATCACAACGTATTTATTCTTAATACTAGGAGTCTACTTCGGCGGAAAAGCCTACATTTATTACTTCTTGATCTTTACCCCTTTCTCCATTTTAGGATTAATCCATCTATACCAACTAAAAGAAATACCCAAAATAGAAAGTAACATAGCAATCCCAATAGTAGTAATAGTATCCTTCTTCATCACATTAGGAATCAATCAAAATATAAAAAGCATAAACCTAAATTATCAACAAACAGCCCAATATCAATTTGGTCAATTCATCAAACAAAAAAAGAACAGTACCCTTCTAAACTACGGTTTCCTCGATGGAGGATTCTACCTAAGTTCTAATGCAGTCCCAAACATCTATTATTTCGAACGTCAAAACATGCCCTATAAATATTTTCCAGAAAATCAAGACGAACAAAATCGTTACATCAAAGAAAAAAAGATCGATTATGTAATCCTAAGATTACACCATAACCAAAAAGGAGCCGAAGTAGAAATCCCCTACTTACACGAAAACTACCAAATCGTAAAAGAAATACCACAAAAAGTAGAAGGAAAAAAAGTAAACTATGTTCTCTTAGAAAAAAAATAACAAATCTATGCAAAACAATAGATTTGTTTTTTTATAAAATGATTCATTGAATCGTTTTATTAGGATAATGCTTTATCTTCGATTTTTTCATTTAACTGTCGAACGAATTCATCTACTGTAACAGTTGTCGTACCTTCTTCTCCATAACGACGATAACTAACCGTTCTATCCTGTTGTTCTTTATCACCGAGAATCAAAGTATAAGGAATCTTATTCGTTTGACTCTCTCTTAAACGATATCCTAACTTCTCATTCCGAAGATCCACTTCTGCACGAATAGAATGCTTCTTTAAAACATCCATCACTTCTTTAGCATATTCACCTTGATGTTCTTCACTAACTGGAATAACCATCACTTGAACAGGTGCAATCCAAAGTGGAAAAGCCCCAGCAAAGTGTTCGATCAAAATTCCAATAAACCTCTCGACAGAACCGAAGATAACACGATGTAACATAATAGGACGCTTCTTACTTCCATCTTGATCGATGTAAGTCAAATCGAATCTCTCTGGCAAATTGGCATCCAACTGAATCGTACCACATTGCCAAACTCGACCAAGTGAATCTTTAATATGAAAATCGAGTTTTGGACCATAGAAAGCCCCATCCCCTGGATTGATCTTACAATCGTGTCCTGCTTTAAGACAAGCCTCTTTCAAAACGCTCTCACTGTGATCCCATGATTCGATCGTTCCAATAAACTTTTCAGGACGAGTAGATAACTCAATATCGTAAGTAAGTCCAAAAATACGGTAAATACGATCGATAAAAGAAATAAGTCGCATTACTTCTTCTTCAATTTGATCTTCTCTCATAAAAATGTGTGCATCATCTTGAGTAAACGTCCGAACACGGAACAATCCATTTAACGCCCCACTCGCTTCATGACGATGAACAAGACCAAGTTCCCCACAACGAATAGGCAAATCCTTATAGGAATGAAGACTATTCTTATAGACAAGCATACCACCAGGACAATTCATAGGTTTAATAGCAAACTCTTTCTCATCGATCGTCGATGTATACATATTTTCTTTATAGTTAGCCCAATGCCCACTCTTCTCCCATAGATCACGATTCAACATAATAGGCGTCTTAATAAAACAGTATCCTTCTTTCTCATGTTCACTATACCAAAAATTCTCCAAAATATTTCGAAGAACCATTCCCTTTGGTAAGAAAAAAGGAAAACCAGGACCATATTCACTAAGCATAAACAACTCTAACTCTTTACCTAACTTCTTATGGTCACGTCTTTTCGCTTCCTCTAAAAAAGCCAAATGTTCCTCTAAAGCTTCTTCTGTATCAAAACAAACCCCATAGACTCTTTGAAGCATCTTATTAGAAGAATCCCCTTTAAAATAAGCTCCACTTACTTTAAGCAACTTAAAGTACTTAAGTTCCTTCACACTCTCAACATGAGGTCCTCGACAAAGATCGATAAACTCTCCCTGTTGATAAGCACTAATCGTAGTACCTTCTTCCATTCTCTCAATCAAATCGATTTTGTAAGGATCATATTGAAACATATCGAGTGCTTCTTGTAAAGAAAGCTCAAGACGAACGATACGCTTACCATCCTTAGCGATCCTCTTCATCTCTTTCTCGATTTTTTCAAGATCTTCCTCTTTAATCACATCATCCCCTAAATCGATATCGTAATAGAACCCCTCGTTAATAACGGGTCCTACCCAAAACAAAGCATGAGGATAAAGTCTCTTCACTGCCTGTGCCAACAAATGAGCACAAGAATGATTTAACATAGATAATTTTTCATCTTCTTTAATGTTTATCATAATAATCCTTCCCTTTCTTTCTCAACACATTATGATCTTCTTCCTTAAAATATCCTCTCTCATCTAAATGATTTAAAACAATCGAAGAAGCAAACCTCCTAACCACTTCACTCTTACCAAAAACAGAAATATGCCACACCAAATCGAGATCCATCGATGACAAAACATCGAACATACAATTCACTTCAAATAACTCTTCCTTCGTTGTAAGTCGATAAGTCAATGCAGAAAAAGCACAAGAACGAACGATTTCTTCTTCATCGTAGCTCATTCCACATAACAGATAAGTAGGATAAGAAGCAAATCGATTGGATAAAATAAACCGAACCATTTTATCAAACGTATGACTTCTATTTTGTTCTTGTTTTGTAAGCGCGACCAACAACTTCGTTGGAAGTAATGCCAATTGTGATTTTGTCATAAATTCCTCCTCAAAAGAAAAACTCCTACAAATATATTGTAGGAGTGCAAGATACGCACGGTACCATCCTTCGTTTCGCTTCATTAAGATAACGGTCCAAACAAGACCGGAGAGTGATTACCACTTCTACTAGAAGGGAGTAAAAAGAAAGATCGCTATTTGTCTTCCACCATCACAAATTCGCTTCAAACGATTTATTTTCTTCTCATATCCTTCATCGAGGCATTTAAGTTATATGACTATAATACCACACATTTAAAATTAGTCAAGACCCTTTATTTATCAATGACAACAACAGCGCGGGCACCA
>CAZJKO010000023.1:0-16364 GCA_964546995.1 uncultured Muribaculaceae bacterium
AGGAACGATTATTCAATATCAAGTAAATGATACAGAGTCAAAGTACTTCCATGTGATGTTTGATGATAAAGATACTGGTACTCTTACGATGCAACAGAGGGAGAATACAATCAATGCAACAAAATGGTATGACACAGGAACAACAACAGGTGATAATAGTAAGGGACCGCTAACGGTACTGCCAGCTTTGGAAAAAGCGACATTTTCTTGGACGAATGTTAATGACCAAACTTATCAGATGGGTGTTACTCCTTTTCAAGGAAATAAGTTTACGGGATGTAGTTTTACGGAATGTACTGTGAATACTTATACAATGCCTCAGCGTACAGGAAAGGCGCGAATGATTACGGTTCAAGAAGCGATTATATTAGGATGTACTGATGTCAATAATTCTTGTCCAAATTGGATGAACAATTATTTAAAGGATAATGAGTCCTATGGAGGCACGGTTGCACATGATACAGATTATGGATATTGGACTATGTCTTCTGAAGCCATCTATGATAATGTGGCTATGAGTGTATTTGCTTATGGTGCTATGGGGCATTATCATTCATTATATTCGAATTATGGTGCGCGTGCGGTGGTTGTCATTGATAAATAAGTTTTAGTGATATTTATCACTTTCTTTGTTTTTTAGGTGTAAAACTCTTATTTCTTTTATTGTCTTTTAAAAAAAGATTTGTTATAATTTTTATGATATGAGAAAGTACTCTAGATAAGAGGTGTAGAGAATTGGAAGATAAGAATAAGAGTAAAATGTTTATGATTGGTATGAGTGTTTTGCTTGTGTTAGTTTTGGTGATTGGTGGTACTTATGCTTGGTTTACATTACAGTTAAAAGGAACCAAAGTCAATGTGTTAAAAGCGGGGTCATTATCTCTTGTTTTGAATGATGTGAATAGTGTTGGAATTAATAGTGAAAAAGCTGTACCCATATTAGATAAAGTGGGTGAAACACTAGATCCTTATCATTTTACGTTGGAAAACAATAGCCATGTTTCTAGTAGTTATACCATTTATTTGGATGATGTTGATCTAGAAGAAGGGGAGACGAGGATGAGTGATTCTTTTGTTAAATATCAATTAACAAAGGATGGGACGAAAACGACTGCTCTATTAAATACAATAGGTGAAAATCCAAATCGCGTATTAGATAGTGGAACGATTCACGGAAATCAGACGATTACTTACGACTTAAGACTATGGATCGATGAGAACACAGGAAATGAAGCGATGGGGACGACGTTAAAAACGAAGATCAGAGTTGTTGCAACTCAGTCTGATGAAGTATTAGAAGGAAATCCCAACATTTTAAATGTCTATCGTTATAGTACAGAAGATGGAACAAAATGTATTACTGGTGAAGAGAGTAGTTGTGTCGAATTAACAGAGAGACCTGAAACATATACAGCTGGGACAATTATCAAGTACAAAGTAAACGATACTTTAGAAAAGTACTTTCATGTGATGTTCGATGAAGGAGATCGTTTGGTTCTTCAACAAAGGGAGAATACGATTTCTGCAACGATGTGGTATGATGTGGCGAATGATAATACGAAGGGACCTTTGACAGTACTTCCTTTACTAGAGAATGAGACTTCAGGATGGACGAATGTACTTGATCAGGAGTATTCGATGGGGACTACTCCTTTTCAAACAAAACCTTTTACAGGATGTACCGTTGATAGTACAACAAAAGAAATCGATTGTACAGTCAATACTTATACACTTTCCCAACGTACAGCTAAAGCTCGAATGATTACGACTCAAGAAGCAAGTCGTTTAGGTTGTAAATATTTGGTAGATCAAAGTTGTCCAGTATGGATGAACAATTATTTAAAAGAGAATGAATCTTACGGAGGAACGGTAAGTCATGATACAGATCTTGGTTATTGGACGATGTCTGTCGATTCTTCTAATATGTTGGTATTCACTATGGCTTATATTGGTTCTGTCAGTTTTGCTGATACAATGTATACGAGTTGTGGTGCGCGTGCTGTGGTTGTCATTGATAAATATAGATTCTCGTAAAAGAGTTTCTTTTTTTTTCTTTTTATAGTATACTTATGGTAGGTGATAGATAATGGAATATATGATTTTAGCAGTGATTTTGTTTATTATTTTGTTTGCTATTTTAAAGGCAAATAAGAAAGATGTTCAACTTGATCTTAATAAATTGGTTGACTATTTAGGTGGAAAAGATAACATTATCGATACAGAAATTCATCTTTCTAGGTTTAAGGTAACGCTTAAAGATGTGTCTTTGGCTAATAAAGATGCGATTCAAAAGTTAGGGGCTAAGGGAATTGTTGAAATCGATAATCAGCTTAAGATTATTTTGGGACCAGAGAGCAAACAATTAAAAAAATATATAGACGACTTAAAGTGATAAAATTCATCACTTTTTTTCATATTTCGACAAAATTCGACAAAGAAAGTGCATATAATGGAACTAGAAAGAAGGAAGTTTATGTTATTTGTCGAACAAATTATGCTCAATATCGTCTATTTGTCTTTTCCCTTATTGATCTATATTATCTATGTGGCGTATCAAAAGAATTTAAACAAAGATGAGCATTCTCTTTTCTTTGAAGTAGCGCTTTTTACTTCGTTATATTTGGTGATTCGATATGGTAGTGTCATGGAGAAGACTTGTTCTACGATTCTTTTTAATATTCCTTTACTTCTTAGTTATTTGAAGGGTAGGAAGATTACGCCTCTTTTTATTTCGATTATTTTAATCTGTTACAGTGTCAATGTTCATCATATTCCGTTTTTGTTTGTTTTGTTTGAATACATTATCTATTATGGCGTCTATGTTTATATGACGAGACGAAAGATTACGTTTTCTTATCTCATTCATACGTTTATTTTGATGAAGAGTGCTATTTTGTCGTTTGAAGTATTTGCGTTTTACAATCCTGAAGGAACATTTTTATCTAATTTTGCTCACATTTTTACTTCTATGCTTTCTTTTTATTTTGTGAGTTACGTTATCTTTTATTTACTAAAAAAAGGAGGAGACATCATGGATTTAACGAGTACGATGAAGGAATTAGAAAAAGAAAAGAAACTTAGGGCATCTCTTTTTAAGATTACCCATGAGATTAAGAATCCGATTGCTGTTTGTAAGGGATATTTAGATATGCTCGATTTATCGAATGAAGAGAAAGTTCGGAAATATATTGGTATTGTGAAAAGTGAAATTTCTAGGACTCTTACTTTGATGGATGATTATTTGGATTATACGAAGATTAAAATTATCAAAGAAGAAGCAGATATTTATATGCTTATCGAGGAGACTCTCGATTCGTTAGAGAGTTTGTTTCGGAAGAATGAGATTACGACGAAGTTTGTGATTCCTGATGATGAACTTTATATGATGGTCGATTACAATCGGTTAAAACAAGTGTTAGTCAATGTATTTAAGAATTCTATGGAAGCGAAAAAAGAAGGGCGAAAGATGACGATTTGGTTATCGACAAAGAAAGTTAAGGGTCAGTTTATTATTACGATTCGCGATAATGGAATTGGGATGGATGAAGAGTCTTTGGAACGTGTTTCAGAAATGTTTTATACGACGAAACAAAAAGGGACGGGACTTGGTGTTAGTCTTTCTAAAGAGATTATCGAACTTCATGGTGGTAGTATGCGGTATGAATCGACTTACGGAAAGGGTACGAAAGTGATTATTACACTTCCATTATTACAATAAAAAAGGACTTTTTTTAGTAATACCATACAGGTGGATAATAGTAATTGGGATATGGATAAAAATTGTTTTGGTTTATCGAAGAACCCACGATTCCTCCTAGTAAAAATGGTATGGTGAAAGATGGGCTAAAGATGTTTCTTCTTCGAAAGAAAAATCGAGGTGGTCGATACATAAATCTTCGATCATTGGGTATATTATAATTGTAACCGTACATAAAACGACTCCTTTCTTTAGGTATTTTATGTGAGGAATTTAAAAAGGTGAGGTGCTTATGCAAGAGAAAATTAAAAAGTTAGCTAGTACAATTGTGCATTATTCGTTGGGATTAAAGAAGGGGGATAAGGTGTTAATTACGTATCAGACGGATGAAGCAAGAGATCTTGTGAAAGAGATTGTTTTATCTTCTGTTGAAGTTGGTGCTGTTCCTTATACCAATTTGACTGATCCTATTTTGGGAACGATTTTAACGGAGAATACGACATCGGAACGAATTTCGTTAATTCGCGATTATCATCAATTTGAAGTGGATCATTTTGATGCCTTTGTTAGTATTCGTTATCGAGTGAACGATTATGAAGGAAAGAATGTCAATCCACAAATTATCCATGAGTTGGGAGAAGCGTTAGTCGATGTTCAAGATGTAAAGATCAATGAAAGACAGTGGGTTCTTCTCAATTATCCTAGTCCTCTTGATGCTTATAAAGCGAAGATGAAAATCGATGAGTTTCGCGAGTTTGCTTTCGATGTGATGACTGTTAATTATCAACAGATGAGTGAGGCAATTCGTCCTTTGAAAGAATTGATGGAGAAAACGGATCAAGTTCGCATTGTATCGCCTGGTACCGATATTACTTTTTCTATTAAGGGAATGCCTGCTATTCCTTGTACAGGGGAGAAGAATATTCCCGATGGGGAACTTTACAGTGCACCTATTCGCGATAGTGTAAATGGTGTTATTACTTACAATACACCTAGCCCTTATCAAGGAAACATTTTTCATCATGTTTCGCTTACGTTTGAAAATGGGAAAATTGTCAAAGCAACTTGCGATGAAGATGATGAAGTTCTTAATAAGATTTTCGATGCCGATGAGGGTGCAAAATATGTTGGGGAATTTTCTCTTGGATTCAATCCACAAATTCTCTATCCAATGGGAGATATTTTATACGATGAGAAAATTTTGGGTAGTTTACATTTTACCCCTGGTCGTGCTTATAAAGATTGTTACAATGGAAACGAATCGAGTATTCATTGGGATATGGTGTTAATCCAACGTGAAGATTTTGGTGGAGGAGAGATCTATTTTGACGATGTGCTAATTCGTAAAGATGGAATGTTTGTACTACCAGAACTTACACCTTTAAATTATGGATATTCTAATAAACAGTAACCATTCTTTTGAAATATAATAAAAATCAAGGAATTTCCTTGATTTTTTTTATTTGTTATGAGAGTTTATTTAGGCGAAAGAAATTGATACTAGGGCGATTGAATAAGCGAATTGGATAATCACTGGTTCCAATTCCTCCTGAGATATATAGATCTGTATTTTTTATTTTATAGTATTCTTCACTATATTTTCTAGCACCTTTTACTTTGATGATCGATCCATAGAAAGGAAGCCTTACTTGACCGTTGTGGGAGTGACCTGCTAATGCTAACGATGTGGGATATGTTGCTAGGATATTATCGATGTTATCTGGTTCGTGTAGTAAGGTAATGGTATAGATGTTTTGGTTGTTGTTTTCCGTTTTGAAATAGTGAAACGCTTTTTCGAAATCTAAGTGTCCTTTGATACTACTACTTAGTCCGACTAGAAGAATGGGGTCTTTGTCTTCGTAATAGATTAGATCATAATCATTATCTAAAATATGAAAGCCACTTTTGGTTAAAATGTTGTTAAAGTCATCTGTTTCATAGTCGTGATTTCCCGTTACGGCATATTTTCCCACTGTCGATGTAATGGATGATAAGAGTTTTGTGATGTTTTCTCGTTCTTGTTCGTCTTTTATTTGGTAGCTCCGATCAATAAAATCTCCCGTGAAAGCGACGAGGTCTGGTTTTCGTTTGTTGATTTGATCGACTAAGTTTTCTAATTCTTCTAAAAGGATGGTGCTTCCATAGTGAAGATCGCTAAAGTGGATGATTTTGAATCCATGAAAGGAAGAGGGGAGAGTTTCGCTTTCTATTTTTTCTTCTTTGACGATGAGACCACTTGTCGCTATGTATCTTGCATAAAGTAAAAAAGAAAAGGTTACAAAGAGAAAGGCAAATCCGATTTTAAACGTAATCAAGAGGCGTTTTTTCCATTTTTCTTGACGTTCTAGTTTGGTGAGTTCTTTTTGTTTGGTTTTGTTTCTTTCTTCACGAGTCATGGTTATTGTTACCTCCTTTTTTAAAGAAGTGATCGATTAAGATTTGATTGTTTGTTCTTAAGGCGCGTAAGGGAAGGGATTTCATCATGAAAAAATAGGAAGAAGGATAAAGTTTGTTTTTGATTTTGGTCATGAGGGAAATTTGGTTTTTGATTCTTTGGTAACAAGTTTCTAAGGTGTCTTGTTGGAACGATACGATTTCTTCTAATTCGTGGCTATCTAAAAGGAAACCACAGTGGTAGTTTTCTTTGGCAAATGCTTCTTTTTTGATGTGGTTTAAGTTTAATCCGTAGAACTTTAATACTTTTTTTAGAAAATCTTGATACGTGGTTCGACATTTTGTTCCACCACTGACATTGAATATTCTTTGGTCTAATTTGGTTAAGTGGTCTAGGCTGTTTACAAATACGCGACTGGCATCTTGTAGTGTTATGATTTCTAGTTTGGTCGAAAGGGGCATGTGGAAAAGTAAAGGGTCTAGGTTAAAGTGATCGACGACTCCTGTTAGGCGAAAAATCGTATAGTGGATGTTATTGGTTCTTATGTTGGTTTCGCTTTTGATTTTGGATTCGGCATAGTAGTCATTCGGGCTTGGAATTAAGGGGTCTCCTACTTGGATAAAGGGATTTTCTAATCTATTTCCATAGACATTGATGGAAGAAGAATAGATAAGATGACAATTGGGGTTATGTTTTTTGATGATATCGATTATTGTGTTTGTTCCATCTACATTTACTTCGTCTGTTTTTTGGTGATGGCGATTGGCAAGAGGGGGAGTGACTGCGGCTAAGTGGATGACGATGTCGGTGTGTTTGATCAAGTGAGTCATTTTGTCTTTATCCAGTATAGAAATATAGCGAATACTGGCTCGATTTTGGTAGTCGTCTAGGGATCCTTTTTTTATATCGATGGCGGTTACTTCATGTTTTTGTTGTTCTAGTAAATCTTTCAATACTTGTCTTCCAATTGTTCCTGCGGCACCCGTTAGCAATACTTTCATTTTTATCATCCTATTCTAATCTTATTTTACTATTTTTTTCTCTTTTTTCCAAGTAAAAAGATTCTTCTTTTTAACGAAGAATCAAATACATATAACTGACAATCGATAGTACAGTTAAAATACTATTGTGAATGGCGTGCATACTCATGGAGGTAAAGACGCTTTCGGTTTTTACATACATGACGGCAAAGGCGATTCCTAACATGCTATATGGGATGATATAGAGTAAGTCAAAAGGACTTGTGAGACTAAAGACGACGTGGAGTGCTCCAAAGAAGATTCCGGATACGAAAATAAAGATCCATTTATTTTTGATGGCGTCATAGAACGTTTTTCTGAAACAGATTTCTTCTGTGATTGGTGCTAGTATGCCTGTGTTGATTAGCATAATCATGGGAAGGGTCTCTATCATACCTTGTACTGCTTCTTCGTTTCCTGCTGTACTTTGTTTAAAGAACATTTGAATTAAGATATTGGAAATCATCATACCAGCAAGACCTAAAAGCCAATACTTGAAACCTGTATCGATATGTTTCATGGCACTTTCTTTCCAAGTTTTAAACTCGTTTATTAATTCTTTTCGATAAATTAAAAATAGTAGAAATGCTAACATGATGTTTCGACATAGAGAGATAAAAATATTCGTGGTATCCGTTAGTTCTTTTATACCAAATAGTTTGATGGGAATGATATCTAGTAAACTAGAAAAAAAGAACAAACCGATGACTAATAATCCTTTGATATATTTGGTAAAACGATTCATTTTTACACATCCTTTTTCTTATTTTCTACTTCTTTTAGTAAAATCATATCATAAAATGCATAAACTTAAAAGAAAAGTTTGGTAAATTTTTAAAACTGTGATATAATCTCCTTAGAAAGGAGTGGGAAATGAATACCCACTCTTTCATTTGATTAAGGAGGTAATTATGAAAGAGGATATTATCCGTCTTCTTAAGGAGCCAATCGCATCTTTTGATGTTTGGGTCGACGATGTGGTTTTAGAAGAGGAAGAGGGTATTTTGTATTTGAGAATTGTTCTCGATAGTGATTCGATTATCGATTTGAATCAGGTTGTGGAATTGACGAAAGTGATCGATCCCATTATTACCCAAGCGGATTTCATCGATGGTAGTTACGTACTCGATATTTATGCAAAGGAGAAGGGTGAATAAAGATGAATGGAAAAGAATTTTTAAATGCGGTTGATCTTGCTGTGAAAGAGAAGAACATCGATCGGGAAGTGATTTTTGAAGCGATGGAGCTCGCTCTTTCGGCCGCATATAAAAAACATTTTATGAATCAAAATAGTAAGGTTTATATCAATCGTGATACAGGGGACATTAAAGTTTATGCCTATCGTACGATTGTAGAAGAAGTAGAGGATCCTTTAACAGAAATTAGTTTAGCTGATGCGAAAAAAATTGATAAGACGAAGGAACTAGATGATACGATCGATCAAGAGGTGACACCACACGATTTTGGACGTGTTGCTGCATCGACGGCAAAACAAGTGATTGTGCAAAAGTTAAGAGAAGCCGAACGAAATAGTATCATGGAGGAATTTGGCGACAAGCAAGATGAGATGCTCATTGGAACGGTTGCCCTAGAAGATACCGACAATTATTATATCGATCTTGGAAGAATGAATGGAATTTTACCTAAGAAAGATATTATTCCTTCCGAAAAGATCGAGATGGGGTCCCAGTTAAAAGTATATGTGACAAAAGTCGATAACAATGGTAAAAGTTTACTCGTTTTACTTTCAAGGACACATTATGGTTTTTTGAAACGTCTTTTTGAACTTGAAATTCCTGAACTTAGCGATGGGACGATTTTGATTTATAGTGTGGCAAGAGAAGCAGGTTCTAGAAGTAAGGTTGCTGTCTATTCTGAAAATCCAAAAGTCGATCCTATTGGCGCTTGTATTGGTGAGAGAGGTAGTAGAATTGCTCGAATTATGGAAGAAGTGCATGGTGAGAAGATCGATGTCGTTCGTTACGATAAAGATCCTAGTATCTTTATTGAAAATGCGCTTAGTCCTGCTAAAAATTTGAAAGTCGCTATTACGGATCCTAAAAAGCAAGAAGCGATGGTTATTGCAGATGACGATAATTTTTCTCTTGCGATTGGAAAGAAAGGTCAAAATGCCAAACTCGCTAGTCGTCTTACGCATTATCGTATCGATATTAAGAATATGGAACAGGCTAAGGAAGCAGGCATTTATTTTAGAGATTAAGAAAGAGATGGTGATGGTATGAAGGTGAAAAAGATACCACTTCGTAGTTGTGTCATAACCAAAGAAAAATTACCAAAACAAGAACTTTTTCGGGTCGTTCGAACTACCGATGGGGTTGTCGAAGTTGATTTAACAGGGAAAAAGAATGGGCGAGGTGCTTATTTAAAGAAAGATCGAGATACGATTTTAAAAGCACAGAAGACGAAAATTTTGGATCGCTATTTAGAATGTCCTGTTTTGGAAAATGTCTATTTGGAATTATTGGAAAAATTAAATGAGGAGGTGGCAAGATGACATTAGAAGAATACGCACAAGATGTGAATAAGACGGTAGAAGAAGTGATGGCGCTTTGTGAACGATTGGGAATTCAGGAAGATGTTTTAAGCGATGATTCGATTACGCTTTTGGATAATGAAATTCAAAATGGTGATGGTTTGGATGTAGAAGATGCAATGGACGAAGATGATCTTCTGTTGGAAAAAGTAGAGAAAATTGTACAAGATGCGAATATCGATATCGATCGACCTATCATAAAAAAAGAGAAAGTAAAGAGTAAAGCAGAATTAAAGAGTGAAGCAAATAAGGAATTTCGGAATGCACGAAAAGAAATGTATAAGCATAAAGAAAAATTACAGAGTAATAAAGAAGAATTAGCACAAGATGTGATTCTCTATAAAGAAAATATGAGTGTTTCGGATCTTGCTTCGATATTAGAGGTAAATGCTACAGATTTGATTAAGAAATTGATGTCTTTAGGTGTGATGGCTACTTTGAATCAAGCGCTTACTTTCGATGTAGTGGAGCTTTTGGTTGTCGATTATGGAAAGATACTAAAGAAAGAGGAAACACAAGATATTTCGAATTTTGAGAATTTTGAAATTCACGATGAAGAAAAGGATCTTGTACAACGGGCTCCTGTAGTTACGATTATGGGACATGTCGATCACGGAAAGACGTCTTTATTGGATACGATTCGTAAGAGTAGTGTCGTATCAGGTGAAGCTGGGGGAATTACGCAAGCGATTGGAGCTTATCAAGTTTCTTGTAATGATCGTTTGATTACGTTTATCGATACGCCAGGTCATGAAGCATTTACGGAGATGCGAGCAAGAGGAGCTTCTGTTACTGATGTTGTCATTATCATCGTTGCTGCAGACGATGGTGTTATGCCACAGACCAAAGAAGCGATCGATCATGCGAAAGCAGCAGGGGTTCCTATTTTGGTAGCGATCAACAAGATCGATAAGCCAGGTGCTAATCCCGATAAGGTGTTGACGGAACTGGTAGAGTATGGTCTTACTCCCGAAGAATGGGGAGGAGATATCCTCGTCAGTCGCATTTCCGCTTTGACAGGGGAAGGAATTCAAGGACTTTTAGAAAACATTTTACTTGTTTCCGATATGTTGGAGTTAAAGGCCAATCCTTCGCGATATGCGATGGGAACTGTATTAGAGTCTAGAGTAGATCGTCATTTGGGAAATGTTGTGACGATGTTGATTCAAAATGGGACACTCCGTCTTGGGGATCCTATTGTCGTTGGGACAGGATACGGTAAGGTTCGTACGTTAAAAAATGATTTGGGAGAAGATGTTACGGTTGCTCTTCCTTCGACTCCTGTTGAAGTAACGGGAATCAATGCATTACCGACAGCAGGCGATAAATTCATGGCGTTTGAAACAGAAAAACAGGCTAAAACGATTGCGGAAGAACGTCTCCTTCGTCAAAGAGAGAAAGATACCAATCGTAGTGGCATGTCGTTAGATGATTTGTTCAGCCAATTACAAGAAGGAATTAAAGAAGTAAACGTCGTTTTAAAAGCGGATGTCAATGGTAGTAGTGAAGCTGTTCGACAGTCACTCGAGAAGATCGATGTCGAAGGGGTAAAGGTGAAAGTCATTCGCTGTGGCGTAGGTGCTATTACAGAAAGTGATGTTGTTCTTGCGAATGCTTCTCATGCCATCATTATTGGATTCAATGTAAGGCCTAGTGCAAAAACAATTGAAATTGCGAAAGAGTACGGAGTCGATATTCGTCTTTACAATATTATCTATAAAGTCGTCGAAGATATGGAAGCGGCGATGAAGGGAATGCTCGAGCCATTGTTTGAAGAAAAAGTGAATGGGCAAGCAGAAGTTCGACAGTTATTCAAGTTTTCGAAAGTTGGCATTATTGCAGGTAGTCATGTTACCAATGGCGCGATTAAGTCCAATAGTGAAGCTCGTCTCATTCGCGATGGAGTAGTTATTTATACGGGAAAAATCAAATCTCTTCAACACGAAAAAGATCAAGTTAAAGAAGTGAAAAAAGGAATGGACTGTGGTATTACGTTAGAAAACTTCCAAGATGTGAAGGAAAACGATGTGATTGAAAGTTTTGAACTAGTCGAGGTGGCACGCTCATGAATATCAAAATTGAACGGTTAAACCATATTTTTGTCAAAGAAATCAGTGTGATTTTGAGTCAAGAAGTGAAGGATGAAGAGATTCATTTTGTTACTGTTACGGACTGCGATATTACTAACGATCTTAGTTTTTGTAAGGTTTACTATACGGTACTCGATGAAGAAAAGAAAGAAGCAACCCAAAAAGCTCTCGATAATGCTTCTTCCTTCATCAGGGGGCAACTATCCAAAAGAGTCGATATTCGACATACGCCAGAACTTAAGTTCTTATACGATGATTCGATTGCTTATGGTAAACGAATCGAAGAAAAATTAGAAGAATTAGAAAAAGAAGAAAAATAAAAAAGAATGGAAAAATCGGTTTGATTTTCCATTCTTTTTATCTTACCAATACTTTACTATTTGTCGTCTGATAAGTTGGTGTTTGTTTGTAGAATTCTTCTAGTGAATTAAGTAGTTTTGCTACTTCTTCGTCTTTGTTTCTTTCTTTAATTTCATTTTCTCGTTCTTTTTCATCTATTCTTAAGTCTGCAATATAAATATTTATTAATAAATTATTTAACTCGTTCGATTCTCTAATGGCACCTTCTAATAGTTCGAAGTTTCCTGTTTGAATTAAACGATAAAAGTGATAAAACTTTTGAACATCACGTACACTTAAAAATGGATACTTACCTGAATATTGATGTAAAACGAAATTGCGAATGACATAGTAGTTAAGGTTTTGTTCTTGTTCTTCTGTCTTCACTGTAGGAATTTTTCTTAAGTTGTGATCGATTGATGCAATATCTTTTAAATTTAAATTGATAATTGTGCTTGCAGCACCATAAATTTCGATATGACTTGTTAATTTATTCTTTAACTCTTGTTCATTCTCACTTGAAATAAAATGATTTTTCTTTGTCATAGTCATCCTCCTTTTTGGACACAGGTATTCATTATACTATTTTATTGCTTTTTTGTCAAGAAATTTTATGTTATACTAATAAATGTTTAGGTGATGCGTTATGAATCCAGATGTTTTATTTGTTGTCGATAAAGAAAAAGGAGTTACCTCTCGAGATGTTGTCAATCAATTGTGTCGCAAGTTTCATACTAAAAAAGTAGGGCATACGGGGACGCTCGATCCTCTTGCAACAGGGGTGTTGGTGGTTGCGATGAACGAAGCGACGAAAGTCGTATCCTTGCTTACTGCCAATGAAAAAGAATACTTGGCAACAGTCGAAGTGGGCAAGCGAACTGATACTTTGGATACGACAGGGAAAGTTTTAGAGGAAGTTTCTGTTTCGTCAGTATCTCTTCCTTTATTAAAGGAAGTTCTCTCTTCGTTTGAAAAAACGTATTTACAAGAAGTTCCTAAGTATTCCGCTGTTAAAGTGCAAGGAAAGCGATTATACGATTATGCTCGGAGTGGGGAAGATGTTTTGCTTCCTAAACGGGAAGTGGTGATTCAAGATGTCGTTTTGGTTCAAGAGCCTTATTTGGTTGATCACAAATGGTATTTTACGTTTTCCTGTCACGTTAGTAAGGGAACTTACATTCGAAGTTTGATTCGCGATATGGGAGAACTTTACGGAGTTCCTTTTACGATGAGTGATCTTGTTCGAACTAAGCAGGGAGTATTTTCGATGGAACAAGCTAAAAAGATCGAGGACCTTACCCTTGATGATGGGCTTTCTATTTTCGATGCATTGAAGGACGAATGTGAGGTTGTTTCCTTAAATGAAAATGATTCTTTTCACGTTTTAAACGGGATGGCAATGAAGAAAACGTGTTCTTCTTTTTATGTCTTGATGGTCAATTCTAATGGAGAGTTACTTGCCATTTATCAGAAAGATGAAAAAGATTCTTCCTTGATTCGTCCCTTTAAAGTATTTCCTCTCAAAAATTAGAAAAGTTTCTATTTTTACTTTACATCTAGTCGTTTTTTTAGTATAGTATTAACTGTTACTGCATCTCGGTTTGAAAAGTCTTCCGATTTCTTACTTGGATGTAGCATATAAAGATATAAGGAGGTGTTTTCTATGGCTTTAACAAGCGAAAAGAAACAAGAAATCGTGAAAAAGTTTGCAAGAAGTGAGAAAGATACTGGTTCTAGTGAAGTTCAAATTGCAATTCTAACAGAAGAAATCAAAGAACTTACCGAACACTTAAAAGTACATAAACACGATTATCATTCACGTCGAGGTCTTTTAAAGAAGGTTGGACAACGTAGAAGTATGCTTAATTACTTATCGAAAAAAGATGTTACTCGTTATCGTGAAGTTGTAAAACAATTAGGATTAAGAAAGTAGACACGTTATTTTTCGTGTCTTTCTTTTTAGAAAGATGAGGTGTTACTATGGAGAAAAAAATATTTGAACTTGATTTTTATGGACGAAAGATTGTTGTAGAACATGGGGAAGTAGCGAAACAAGCGACAGGTAGTGTTTTGGTTCGTTACGATGATACGGTTGTGTTATCGACAGCAGTAGTAAGTAAGAATGCCAATGTTTTATCCGACTTTTTTCCATTAATGATTCTATATCAAGAGAAACTTTATTCTGTGGGTAAGATTCCTGGAGGATTCATTAAAAGAGAAGGTCGTCCTACAGAAAATGCGACGCTCGCAGCCAGGATGATCGATCGTCCTATGCGACCACTTTTTCCTGAAAACTTTAGAAACGAAGTACAAGTTGTCAATACAGTATTATCGGTCGATCAAAATTGTTCTCCCGAACTTACTGCTCTTTTTGGATCGAGTCTTGCTGTTAGTATTAGTAAAATTCCATTTGACGGACCTGTTGCAGGAGTAAAAGTGGGATACGTTAATGGAGAGTTTGTCATCAATCCAACACCAGAAGAATTAGAACAAAGTGAAATCGATTTAACGGTCGCAGGTACTAAGGATGCTATCAACATGGTCGAGTCTAGTGCAAAACAAGTATCCGAAGAAATCATGTTGGAAGCGTTAATGTTTGGGCATGAAGCTGTGAAGAAGTTAATTAGTTTTCAAGAAGAGATCATCGATGCAATTGGTGAAGAAAAGATGGAATACGAGGTTTTGGAGATTACGGATTCTTTAAAACAAGAAGTAGAGCATCTTGCCAAAGATCGTTTGGATAAGGCTCTTCGCATTAAAGATAAATTGGAAAAATACGATGCCATCGATCAAATTAAAGAGGAAGTTGTCGAGAAATATGCATCTAGCAATGAAGCGATGAAGGAGGAAGAGTTAGAGAAACTTCTTACCAAAGTTAAGTTAGTGTTAGAAAAAATCGAATACGAACTATTTAGACGAATTGTCGTAAAGGAACATACGAGAGCAGATGGTAGAAGTATGACAGAGATCAGACCTCTTTCTACGGCTATCGATCTTCTTCCTCGAACCCATGGTTCTGCTTTGTTTACGAGGGGACAAACGCAAAGTTTGAGTATTACAACGCTCGGAGCGCTTGGAGAACATCAAATATTAGATGGTCTTAGTTTGGAAGCAGAAAAACGATTTATGCTTCACTATAATTTTCCTGCTTTCTCTGTTGGGGAAACGGGAAGATACGGTGCACCTGGTAGACGGGAAGTTGGACATGGCGCACTCGGAGAGAAAGCACTTCTTCAAGTTATTCCTAGCGAAGAGGAGTTTCCTTATACGATTCGGGTGGTATCCGAGATTTTAGAAAGTAATGGAAGTAGTAGTCAAGCAAGCATTTGTGCCGGTTGTATGAGTTTGATGGCCGCAGGAGTTCCCATTAAAGCCCCTGTTGCAGGAATTGCCATGGGACTTATTACCGATGGCGATGACTATACGATTCTAACGGATATTCAAGGAATGGAAGACCATTTAGGAGATATGGACTTTAAAGTTGCGGGAACCGAGAATGGAATTTGTGCACTTCAGATGGATATTAAAATCAAGGGAATTACGAAACAAATTTTAAAGGAAGCACTCGATCAAGCAAAGGTAGCACGTTTGGAAATTTTGGATGTCATTAAAAAACAAATTCCAGAACCACGGAAAGAAGTAAGCAAATATGCGCCAAAGACTCTTACCTTTATGATTAATCCACTTAAGATTAAAGATGTCATTGGTCGTGGTGGCGAAATGATTACGAAGATTATCTTGGAAGCTAGTGGTGTCAATGCCGTAACGGATGTCAATGCTGTTAAAGTCGATTTAGAGGATGATGGCCGTGTCATTATTTACCATAGTGATCAAGAAATTATCGATAAGACAAAAGAAATGATTCAAAATATTGCAAGGGAAGTGGAAGAAGGAAAGATCTATTCTGCTAAAGTTGTCAAGATAGAAGAGTTTGGATGTTTTGTTCAATTGTGGCCAGGTTGTGAAGGACTCGTTCATATTTCTCAACTTGCAAAAGAACGCGTTCAAAAAACAGAAGATGTCGTAAAATTAGGCGATGAAATCTTAGTCAAAGCCATTGGTACTGACAAAAAAGGACGACTTAACTTTTCTCGTAAAGAAGCATTATAGTTTGAAGGAATCTAGAGATAGATTCTTTTTTTGATAGGTGGTGTAAACAAAAGAAAAGTGATTGTCATTTGTAAAAAATTATGATATTCTTGATATAGAGAATAAGCGTTAAATTTAGAGATAACGTCCCGTTTTGACAAAAAATAAGATCTAATAATTA
>CAZJKO010000024.1:0-16317 GCA_964546995.1 uncultured Muribaculaceae bacterium
TCAAAGCCGTATCTTGACTTAAAACTTGCTTTTTTTCTCGATCCATACAAAAGTAGATACCCATCACAACCAGTGTAACCATACCGATAAGTAGTCCAAGTGATAACCCTATTTTACCATAAAAATCTCGAAGTGACATTTCCATCGCTCCTTTCATGAACAATACAAGCATACTCTATTACTATTACGACAAAGTGACAAAAAGAGTGACAATTCAGTCACTCTATGTATGTATCATTTATTAATCACAACCACAGCACGAGCACCTAAGCGTGGGAGATTGTCAGATCCTGGAACAGTACCTCCAGATCCATTATCATCGACAAATGGTGGGCTGAAGCAACCATAAGAATCTACAGCTATCGCCGAGTTCGATTCGTAACCTTGCATCGTCCAATATCCACCGTTTCCTCCATATTCTCCGCCTGTTACATTTACTGTCCCGCCAGAACTTGTTGAATCATATAAATAATTATTCATCCAGTTTGGACAGGATTGTGGTTCTTCATACTTGCATCCTAAACTTTCCGCTTCTTGGACGGTGATCATTCGGGCCTTTCCCACTCGCTCTTCTAACGTATAGGCATTTTTATTACATGTGAATCCGTTTGAAAGATCAAAGTAACATCCTGTAAACGCATTCGTCTTAAAAACCGTCGTTCCCATCGTGTACGTTTGATCGTTAACATTCGTCCATCCAGCTGCTGCATTCTCTAGTGCAGGTAGTACCGTCAAAGGTCCTTTGCTATTATCTCCTCCATCGTACCACTTCGTTGCATAGATCGTATTCTCCCTTTGTTGTAGTGTCAAAGTACCTTTCTCTTTATTCTCACTAATCACATGGAAATACTTTACATCACTATCGTTTACTTGATATTTCACAATCGTTCCAGGTGTATAAGTTTCTGGAGCAGTTTCTATTTTGGTACACGTCTCTTCTTCTCCTGTAATACAATTCGTGGCATTGTACTCATACAAAGCTAATATGTTCTTATTTGTCTCACTTGGGCCTTTCTCTGCTTGCTGTTGTGATTGTGTTGCCACGACTCGGATCTTTGTTCTTAAAGTTGTTCCCATCACCTCATTTGTTGCATCAGAACTAATCCATAGTCTTAAGTCGTAAGTAATGGTCTTGTTTCCATCAATCGTTCCACTATCTAAAATGCGATTTGGATTTTCTCCTAGTGTATTTAACAGCGCCATCGTTTTTGTTCCATCTTTTACTAGTTGATACTTTACTTTGGAATCACTCATTCTTACTTCATCTGTTTCTAAATCGATATCATCTAAATAGATCGTATAGTCACTTGCTATATCACTATGGTTTTCCAAGGTAAAGTGGTATGGATCTAATGTCTCTCCTACTTCGTCCAACATAGGAACTGCTTTTTCACTGTTAATCCCTACACTATTTTCATCGTTTAAAATTAATGATAATGTTCCCGCTTTTAACACATTCACCTTTGTTCCATTTAATTGTAAAGTGAACCATGCGTAAGTTCCTCCGATTACTACTATTAATATCAGTAATACACTCATTCCGATCATAAACAGTTTCTTTTTCTTGTTTTCTTTCATATGTACCTCTCCTTTTCTACTCTAATACTTATTATAGTATAACTTTTTATCTTTTTTTATTTTATCGATATTTTAGATATCGAGACAACAAAAACATAGGATAAACCTACCCTGTATCATCCCACACAAAAGAAGTGACAATCTTTGTTTGTCTAGTAAGGTCTCTCCCCCCCACGCAATATTCAAGACCTGTTTTCATACTCGAACACTTCCCTTTACTATGACAAGTATACCATAAAGTTTAATATAGCACAATGACCAATTCTATCAGCTCTTATAAAACTTAATACAAAACTCCGTTCCTTTGCCAACAATACTTCGTACACTAATATCACCATTTTGTCGATCGATCACTTGTTTTGCCATATTGAGTCCAATACCAATCGATTCTTTACTGCTATCTTTGGCCCGATAGAAACGCTCAAAAATATGTTTAATATCTTCCTCTTTAATACCTTCACCTGTATCGGTAATAAAAATAGAAACATAAAGAGGATTATCCTGCCAAACAATTTCAATCATACCCTTTTCCCCAGTATGTTCATAAGCATTTTTCAAAATATTTAAAATAGCTTCTGTCGTCCACTGTAAATCACAAACGATCTTTGTATCCATCTTTCCCTTAAAAATGAGTTTTTGTTCCTTAAGTTCCATAGGTATTTTTAAAGGTTCTAAAGCATTTTTTACCAAATCGATAACCTTTACTTTTTCCTTCTTGAGTTGAATCGTTCCACTTTCTAACCTAGAAAGCTTCAAAAGAGATGTCACTAACCACTCAATCCGCTCTAACTGAATTTGATTCTTAGCAAGAAACTCTTTTCGCTTCTTTTTATCTAAATGATCATCCTCTAAAAGATTGTTAATCATGTACATACTAGTAAGAGGAGTCTTTAATTGATGAGAAATATCAGATAAAGTCTCTTCTAAGTATTTCTTATCTTTCTTCATATTCTCATTCTGTTCCCGTAACTTGTTTGTAATCTTGTAAACATCGTTCTTTAAAGTAGCAAATGTTCCCTCTTCATACTCCTTAATATTAAACGTATACTGATCATTCAAAACATCATGAATATAAAGATTTACTTTATCGAGTTTTTTATAAAATTTGCGTATATGATATAAATAACAACAACTAAGGACAATAAATATCAGGAAGAAAAACACAAGATGACAAATAAATACTTTATTTTTTAATCCATCAACAGCAACAAAATCCGATAGACTCTTCTCATGAATCCCATACTTTTCTAAAACATCATACCCTTTATCAGGATTTTTTTGATAATCGACTAAAGCACGAATCAATTCATCTTCCTGAAAAGAATCCAGTTCCAAAACATTTTGAATCATTGATGCTTGTTGCTTAAGCATTTGTTCGGATAAAAAGTGAATCGTTATTTTCATCGATACAAACGATAAAAGAAAAAGGCAAAGAGAAAGAACAATCCACTGTTTTACTAACTTTTGAAATTCGCGACTTTCTATCATTCTATCACCACTTTATATCCGATTCCTCGAACAGTTTCAATAATCTCTGGATGTTCTTTATCCGTCTCGATTTTTTCCCGCAAACGCTTAATGTAAACCGTTAATGTATTGTCGTTGACATACTCTTCATTGACATCCCAAATATCTGCTAAAATCTGTTCTCTTGTAAACACTTGATTAGGATTGAGAGCAAGAATTAATAAAATCTTATATTCTAAAGCCGTAAGAAAGACATCTCTTCCTTGTTTTGTCACTTTCGCTTGTTTAATATCGATGACGACATCTTTTATTTTAATCGTATTAAGATCTACGGTAGATTGTTTACTTCTTCTTAATACACGTTTAATACGGGATAAAAGTTCTCTTGCCTTAAATGGTTTGGTAATGTAGTCATCCGCTCCCATATCAAGCCCCATGACAATACTAACTTCATCATCGACGGCAGTCAAAAAGATAACAGGAATATCGCATTTCTCTTTCATCTTTTGATAAAGATCAAAACCATTGCCATCAGGTAATCCTAAATCAAGTAAAGCAAGATCAAAAGAAGAAGTATCTTCGAATCTCAAAAGAGCACTTTTAATAGAATTAGCCAAAACAACTTCAAATCCTTCTTGTACTAAATAGTATTCAAGCCCCATACTAATCGTTTGATCATCTTCTACAACCAATATCTTTGCCATAATTTCACCCAATTTCATTATACAATAGATTCGACTTTCTTAAATGAACAAATTGTCACACTTGACAGAATAATTCTATTTTATAAATTTGATGCATCTTTCTATTTCATTGGAGAAAAAAATATGAATCATTTTAATATAAAAAAGATCGATTACGATGATATCGATCTTTCTTATAGATTATTGAGAAAATAATCATTACCCTCATTTAATTTAAGCCAAAATACATAATTTATTTTTTGACAACATGCGGGAAGTTACTTCTTTTGAAAAAAATTTTTTTAACTTCTCGTTCCTTTTGTGTGGAATAATTTAGCTCAAATTACCTAAGATTCTATCATTTATTATCCATTTTGACAAGTTTTTTTATCGTTTTTCATTGAAAAAGCCCCATAAATCGGGACTTTAATTAGATTATCTTATTTTTTATCAATACGGGACGTTATCTCTGAATTTAACGACTTCTTTCTATCATTATCAAAAGAATACCATAATTATGATCTTATGACAAGAAACAAATTTATCTTTTTTTCTTTCGTTTATCTCTAGTATCATTAACTAGTTTTCTTGCCTTTTGAAACACATCATGCCCTTTATTCGAAGAAGCACCTGGGAAAGCATTTAAAAGACGACGCTTAAAGAAACGGTTTTTAGAAAGACGATCTCTTACTTTATGAGTAATGACTTCTGTTGCATCTTTCAGTTTAATAAATGAAGCATCTTTACTTAATTGGAAAATGATAATCGTCGATAAAATAACATCCGCAATTAAAATAAGCGCAAGAACAATCGATACGACAATTAAAACAGTAGATGGAACTTTTAAAAGCAATTTAGAAATAGGAGGATTCAAAATGTACATAAGGAAAAGACCCAACAGTCCAAAAAGAATTCCGTTATATAGACAAACTCTCCCATTTAAATTAAATTTCTTTTCAGAATAATCCCACCATCTTGCATGAAACAGTTTTTCCATAATGTAACTAGTAACGTATTCTAGTATCATGGAAATAATGACAGCCATGATAAAAAGGGCAAGTGGATCATTTAAATATTTTTTCAGAAAAAAGATCATCAAAATGGCTGCCGTTCCATAAATAGGACAGTAAGGACCAATTAAAAAACCACGGTTTAAGACAAGTTTCTTTTCATAACAGGTACATCCTACTAATTCTGCAAACCATCCGATCATCGAATAAATAAAGAAAAGAAGAAAATAAAAACAAATAGCATAAAACATAATATTCAACTCCTTAAGAATAATAAGAAATGATCGTCTCCGCTAAATTGCGACCGATCTTTTGGATATTTTGAACGATCCAAGTCGCATCATCAAAATTATCGTGAAACGCTACTTCAATCAAAATGCCATGATTGACATTTTCAGGATTGGTCTCTGCAAGCGGAATCGTAAGCGAACTAAATTTAACACCACGATTTCCTGTTTTTTTATAATAAATGGAAAACAAATTGTTTTGTAAAAGTTCCGCAAGTTCTAAAGTGATTTCATCTTGATCATCGTAGATCCACGTTTCAATTCCCGTATGGCTCCCTTTAGCACTTTCAGAACTCGAATTCGAATGAATCGCCAGATGCAAATCGACATCGTACTTTCTAGAGTCCTTTATGGCTTCTTTATAAGAAGAAATCCGTTTTTGATAAATCACTTCATATCCTTCTTTTTTTAAGACTTCGTACACAGTATCAGCAATTTTATGCATCATTTCTTTCTCCGTTGTATACCCTGCTTTCTCTACTCCTTCATTCTCATCTTGAGTCGAAGGAGACAAATAAATGACAGGCGTTGTCGACTTGACATCGTATTGAAAGACCGAAACATCACTTGGAACATAGCCATCTTTATAAGCAATGGCTTTAATCGTCATCGTCTGAGTTAAATCGATTCGCTCTCCTCGATACAAAGGTGATTTTTCAGTAGGATCTTTTCCATCTAGGGTATAGCGAATTTCACTATCTTTAGTGAAAGTAGTTAAAACGATACTCTTTCGTCCCGCAACAGGACCACTTTCTCTCGTCGAGGTAACATTTCTAACTTTCCATCGTTTCTTTCCCCATGACGTCTTAAGCGTATCTGATTTCACTTTTCCCATCTTTCCTTGAGCCACAACTTCGATGAAAATCTCATCGTCATCATCTAACGCAAGATCATCAACATCGATAAATGCATCTTTCGTCGAATCTTGAAACAACGTATCCCCTTCTTGATTTTTAATCGTTACGTCATATCGAGAAGCATTCTTATTCGTTTCGTAAAAAACACGGTTTTCTACTCCATCATCGTACTGGAATCGAGTAAAGGATAAAATCTTAAAATCAGATAACTTCGTCGCTTCGTAATATAGATAAAGAAATGGAAGAAAACAAACCAAAAAAAGAATTAAACCAACTTTTTTCATACATCTTTTCACCACTTATCTTAAGAAGAAATACTGATATTGTCCACATACACCATAGGACAACCAATAATATCATTAGTATAAATAACTTCATTTGCTAATTCTTGAATGTGTTCTAAAAGTTCGAAAATGTTTGTCGATAAAAGAAATTCTTTTAAAGAAACCGTTTTCTTTCCCTTTTCTATTCTAGAACCCATCGCTTGAAGAGAAATCGTGCCACTCGTCACATCGATACCTGCATGAATACCGTGAACTTCTTCGATGAGGATACCATCACCTACGATCTCCATCAATTGTTTAGAAGAAACTTCGCCTGGCATCAAAGTAAGATTTCGAAACGAAATGGAACCATACCCATTTCCTGTCGACGTTACTTGATCGATCTTTGCCCGTTTCATATCGTATCCTGTCATCAAGAGAACCCCATCTTTAATCAAATCCTTTTGATAAGTAGGAACTCCTTCATCATCGAACAATCGATACCCACATAACTTTTTGTTTCTGACTTGTTCTTGCAAAGTCACTTTAGAAGAGGCAATCTTTTGCCCGAGCGAAGAGCGAAAAATAGAAGTTTGCTGAATAAACTGGTCGGCTCCAAACGATGGAAGAAAAAACTCTAAAATCGAAGCAATGACTTCCCCACTCAAAAGAACTCGATATTTTCCTTTTAAAGGAACTTGATAAGAAAGCCGCATCATTGCCCTTTGACAAAGATCATCGATGAGTAAATCGAGATCGAACTGATCCGTAACTTGATAACGATTGACGGAAACAGTCTCCGTATGATCGTTTTCTCTTACTGTAACTTCTGCATAAAAAGAATAATTGCAAGTATCTGCTTGAGCGATAAAGCCATGCGTATTTTCGATTTGTCGATGACACTGATTTTCTCGAAAAAAAGTTGTAATCGTTTGTATTAGTGGATATTTCGCTCGATAAGAATCAAGGTCGAGTAATTTCTTTTTCCAAAAAGAAAAGTCACAAACAGAAGGAGGCAGTGTTTCATCATCAAACGAAAGAGGATCTAAAAAAGAAACAGGCGCTTCCAAATCGATGAGTTTTGCATTGTTTCGTAGCGTATCTAAGATCGAAGGAAACATCGCTGGTTCGAGTCCTTCGACGTTCATCTGGACATATTTTTGATTGATGACAGCTTGAATCGACATACGATCCGTCGAGTTAAGTTCGTAACGAGAAAGCGTATCATTCAGCGTCTCCATCGTTACCTGATCACAAAGAAATTGATTGACTTGTACTTCGGAAAGTCCCTGTTCCGTCGCATAATGTAAAAACGCTTGAATCATGAGACCAAATCACCTCCTACCGTCATCTTGGCCACTTTAACACTAGGCATGCCAATACAAACAGGAATTGTTCCACTAACAGAACCACAGTAACCTGTTTTGATGTCCAAATCGTCCCCGACCATTTCAATGTTGTAAAGAACATCTTTGATATTGCCAATCAAACTAACCCCTCGTACGTATTCTGCTAACTTTCCATGACGAATCATCCTCGCACAAGATACCCCAAAATTAAAGTCCCCTGTCGAAGGAATCACTTGTCCACCAGGCATCGAAATGCAGTATAATCCATAATCGACGCTCTCGATCATCGAAGAAAGTGACGACGTTCCTTTCGCCAAATACGTATTGTTCATTCTAGACGTTGGCGCATAGTGGAACGATTCCCTCCTAGCACATCCATTTCTAGAACAATGCATCTTTCCTTCGCTTTCGAAATCGACCAAATAATTCGTTAAAACACCGTTTTCGATTAGGACATTTTTCCGTGTTACACAGCCTTCGTCATCGAACTTAGTCGTTCCAAAAGCTCCATCGATCGTTCCATCATCGATCAATGTGACAAGAGGACTAGCGACCATTTCACCCAATCGATCTGATAGAACACTTAGATGATCTTTAGCAAGGGTCGCTTCCACGGCATGTCCTGCTGCTTCGTGAAACAAAACACCCCCAAAGCCATTAGCAATAACCACACTCATCACCCCGCCTGGCGAAGAGGTTGCATGCAAGTTACAACAAGCAAGCTCTACTGCTCGATCGAGCAAAGAAAATAACTTTGCTTCATCTTGTAAATCGATTTCCCGCTCTCCAATCGTTTCCATAAAAGAAGCACTTTTCATCTCATCTTTCACATAAATCGTCATGGTAAGCCGTTCAATATATCGATTCTCTTCGACATGTGTACCGAGACTAGATGCAATATGAACCTTTTGTTTCCTCGTATAAAAATGAAACGCCACTTGATAGACAAAACGATTGGTCCGTGCTCTACGATCGAGTTTCATAAGAAGCGTTTTTATAAAGGCATCCCTTCGCTTAGGAATAGACACATCTTCTTTTTGAAGAGGAGAAAGCTCTCGACAATGCACAACTTGCTCGGAATCAAAAATACGTGCTAACTTTTGCATAGACGAAAAAAGAACAGATTTCAAACAACCAGGAACACTAGCGTAAAAAGTATCGTTTTCTTTTTGAAGACGAAGACCACATCCTTTGGTATAACGACTATCGACGTCTTTCATTTGACAATCGAAAAAACGTATCGACCGTTCCTCTTTTTCCTCCATAAAAACTTCTGAATAAGTAGCCCCTGTTTTCAACCCCTCATCCAATAACGCTTCAAGATCTCTTTTTTCTAACATAAGTCCTCCTTATAGAAAAATGGTAACAAGCAACAAAAGAATTCCACTAACAATACCGCTCCATATCATCTTCTTCGATGTACTGTGAATCATTTTTGGTAATAACTCGAATAGACAAATGTAAAGAAGCATTCCCACCGTAATCGAAAGAAGACAACCATTGGCAAACGAAGAAAGAAAAGCACCGTGACAGAAATAGAGAAGAAGTCCTCCTACAAAAGTCGAAAGAGAAACCCAAAACAAAATAAAGAGGGTCTTCTTTTTACTCCCATTTGCTTCATAAAAAGTAGATGTAATGATCATACCTAAAGGAATATTATGTAAACCAACACCAAGCAAAAGGAAAAAAGAAGAAGTGAAAGATGCTGTGATGCTACTGTAGATTGCCATTCCTTCTAAAATGTTGTGAATGACAAGAGCAATACTCGATACTAGTCCAATATGAGCAAAATTTCGCCTATCATCTTCGGAAGTCGTCAAATCATCCTCGTGGTCTGGAATAAAATGATCAAGTATTTTTAGAAGAAGAAAACCTAAAACAGCAAAAAGAGCAAGAAAAACCAAAGCTTGTCCCTTTCCAAAAGTCTCATAAGCTTCTGGTATAAGATCCGTAATCATAATCATCATCATAACCGAAAAAGCAAACGAAATCGAAAACGTCATAAACTTCTCACTATTTCGAGAGATAAATACAACAAAAGCGCCTAGGAACAAAAACATTCCTAACGCTAATGTAAAAAGAAGCCCAAATAATTCACTCATAAAAACACATCCTATCGTATAAGTACCCAAGTAATGACAATTACTGCTAAGATAATACGATACCACATAAATACCTTAAAGTCATGCTTTTTCAAATATTTTAACAAAAAGCCAATACAAAGAAGTCCAATCAAGAAAGAAGATACAATTCCCAAAAGGAAAATAGCAAGATGAGAAAGAATCAAATCGATTGTCCCCTTCTTCAAAAGTTGTAACACCACAGCACCAAGAACAACAGGTGCCGACAAATAGAAGGAAAACTTCGCAGCATCTTCACGATTTAACTGTAATGTTCTTCCTGCCGCAATCGTCGTCCCACTTCTAGAAAATCCTGGAATCAAAGCAAAAATTTGACTACAACCAATGAGAAGAGCATCCCTAGCACGCATCTTCGATAAATCTTTGGAAGAATGAGAAAACCGATCACAAAGATAGATGATAATTCCCATAATAGCAAGAGCACAAGCAATTAATATATAATTACTACGGATAGCATCTTCGATCACATCTTCAAACAAAACCCCAACGATAGCAGCAGGAATCGTCGCAATCACAAGGTACCAAAGTAGTTTTCCTTTCTCATCCTTCATCCCTTTTGTAAGACCACGAATGAGCATATCCCAAAAATCGTTAAAAAAGAAAACCAAAATAGCAAACAAAGTACCAAGATGAAGAGCCAAATCAAAAGCAAGCGCTACATTTGCTTCCATTGATACCCCAATCCCAAAAACATCACGGAAAATAATTAAATGAGCACTCGATGAAATCGGTAAAAACTCACTAATTCCCTGAATGATTCCTAAAATAATAGTCTCGATCCATTCCATACTATTCATCTCCTAATCGGTACGAAACAAAAGCACCTACCATAAACAAAAGAATACCCAAAATAATCTGCCAAACATCGAATGATGTTCCAAGTAATGGTTTTACAATCGTCAAAATCGAAGCAAGAACAAATCCCAAAATTCCATAATACGTCTTTGCTTCAAACTTCTTTAATAAGAATTCAATTAATTTAGCAATGAGAACAATACCAACGACAACACCAATACCAAACGGAATCAAAATAAGAACATTAGAAAAAATATTTTGAAATTTGGTAAGATTGCTAATCGTATCGATAATCGGTTGATAGAAACCAAGTAACATCAACACAAACGATCCACTAATACCAGGAATAACCATCGTACAAGAAGTAATCATTCCAATAAAGAATAGCAAAGAATAGTCGAAAACTCCTAAATGACTAAGAGAAACATTCCCCCCTCCGCTCTTTAAGAAAGCAAAGATCATCACGATAAGAAAAGTAACAAAGAAAATAATACCATCGCTCATCGTCTTCTTATCCTCTTTAACTTTTTTATATAGAAGGGGAATTCCCCCTAAAATAAGCCCAACAAAGAACAAAGTTGTAGGAACCGGAAAATGATTGAGTGAATAACTAATCACGTTACTTAAAAGTAAAATGGATAACAAAGCCCCTATGCCAATAGGAATAATAAATTGTAAATTCTTCTTAAAATTCGTAAAAAAATGACTAATTGTTCCAATCAATTCTTCATAAATTCCAAGCGTAATCGCAAGGGTTCCTCCACTAACACCGGGAATAATATTAGCAATACCAATAATAAAACCTTTAATGATTAAAACAAATGTATCTTTCATATTAACACCTCTCTTACCATAACTAAAAGTATTATATCATGATTTATTGACGAAAAAAAGAAGAAACACATCTTCTTGACAAAAAGAAAAGAATGAGTGTCTCCATTAGATAATTATTTTCCTATAATATAAAATTATGATTCAAATATCTTACTAACATCAATTCTTTGATATAAAACTCTGACAATGGTTATTACTTTATCATGCTCATTAATCGTATAAAAGATAAGAAAATGTTTCACCCTAAAACTTCTGTATTCATTTTTTAAAAACGGAACTTGCCGATAGATAGGCCATCCGTAAGGAAATTCCACAATTTTATCAATACTATCTATAAATAAATCTCAAAGTTTTCTAGAAGCAGTAACATTTTTTAAATGATTAGAAATATAACAAATAATACCATATCCTTTTTCGCAATGGATAAAAATTCTAATTGATACATAATTACAATATGAATTATCCTATAATATCATTCATACTTTTCAAAACTTCCTCTTTCGTGTATCGTTTTGTAGTTGTATTCATTTCTTGCTCTGCCTCTTTTAATTTATGATAAATCATTTCGTCAAAATGATCCGAACGCACTTCAAACGGTAATTTTTGTTCTCTTAACACGGCTTTAATAAACATATTCACAGCAGTTGAAACATTCATTCCAACACTATTACAAAATTGTTCAAACCCTTTTTTATCATTAGCATCTACACGAACATTTAAAGTTAAAGATCCCATATTATCCCTCTTTTCAATGATTATTATAAAGATTTTACACAGTAATGTCAACACACCTTGTTACATCATTGATACAATGTATATTACTATTGTGTACAGAATCGAACAAAGATAGTCAAAATAAATCCAATTTCAAAATTTTTTAAAATGAAATTCAATGAAAGAGAAATAGTGTTCTAACTTTCTCCTCTCGAAATATTTAGTAAAACTCCAATAGAAACAAGCGTAATCAACAAACTACTGCCACCGTAACTAAGAAAAGGAAGGGTAACACCCGTAACCGGAATCAATCCCACAACAACCATCAAATTCATCAAGGTTTGAAAAAGAATTTGAAAGACCATCCCAAACGCCAAATATTTCGAAAATAAATTGTTCGCATTTAAGGCAATTTTGATTCCTCGATAAAGAAGCAACACAAATAAAGAACTGACGATCAATACACCCAAACACCCAAATTCTTCACTGATAATTGAAAAAATAAAATCCGTCTGTGGTTCTGGTAAATAGAAGTGTTTTTGCCGCGAATTCAAAAAGCCCATCCCCAAAAGTCCACCTGGTCCAATAGCATAAAGAGACTGAATAATCTGAAACCCCGTTCCCAAAGGATCTCGCCACGGATCGATGAAAGAAGTAATACGATCCATTCGATATGGAGCAATTAAAATCAAAACGACGACCCCCAAAACGCCAATGACTCCACCAATATAGAAAAACTTCATATTGACGCCAGCAATAAATAAAAGAGCCACAATACTAATGACAATAACCATACCTGTCCCAAGATCAGGTTGCAACATAATTAGACCAAAAAACAAAAATAAAACCAGCAAAATAGGAAGAACACCCTTTTTAAAATTGCCAATCAAACGCTCATTATCCGCCAAATATTTACTAGCAAAAATAATGAGACCAAGCTTTGCAAATTCCGAAGGTTGAATTCCAAACGAACCAATTCCAAACCAACTTCTACTTCCATTTCGAACACTACCAACGCCTGGAATTAAGACCAAAATCAAAAGGAAAAGACAAGCTGCCAATATCAGTCCTGTCTTTTTATGATAATACTTATAATCTATCTTCGATACAATAACCATGAGTACTATTCCAACTGCGATAAATAATGATTGCTGTTTCACATACTTAAAGGCATCGTGAAACTTGTATTCTGCCCAAATGCTAGAAGCCGAATAAATCATTACAAGTCCAAATAATATTAAAACAATTACGGTGATAAAAAGAACGAGATCAAATTTCTTTTTCATAGTTTCACCTTTATTCTATTTTATAACCAAACACCGAATAATATACCACCCATCGTCAAGATGAGTCCAACAACCCAAAAGAGTTTGACAATATCGGTCTCACTCCATCCTAGTTTTTCAAAATGATGATGAAGTGGTGACATTAAGAAAAGCTTCTTATGGAACACTTTAATCCAAAATACTTGTAAAATAACACTAAGAGTTTCAATCACAAATACCCCAGCGACGACGAGCAAAGTAAGTTCCCGATGCGTCAAAATAGCAATCGATGCCATGACCCCACCGAGCGAAAGACTTCCGGTATCGCCCATAAATACTTTAGCAGGATGCGTATTGTAGACCAAAAAGCCAAGCAAACTTCCAGTCAGAATGAACGTAAACATTCCCATATCTTCAAATCCAACCATAAAAGAAATCATGCTAAACGCAATAAAGGCAATGGCCGATAATCCTCCCGCAAGACCATCGAGTCCATCGGTCAAATTCACCGCATTACTACTTCCAACCAAAACGAACAAGATAAAAAGTCCATAGAGCCATCCCATCTCCACATGAATACCGAGCGTTCCGACAATCCACGATGTCTCTCCTCCATTTTTCATGTACACATAGAAGAAGACGATCGCAATGATCAATTGACCAAACAACTTCTGATAAGTGGTAAGCCCTTCGTTGTTTTTCTTCTTGATACTGAGGTAATCGTCCAAAAAGCCAATCAAAGCATACGCTACAAAAACAAAGAGGACAATTCCCAAATTATTCGTAAACGGAATCTTCTTCGTCAAAACCAAAAACAACGTAATGAAAACCGTCGGCAAAATAAAGATAAGTCCCCCCATCGTCGGAGTTCCCTCTTTCTTTCGATGACTTTCTCCGACAAAAATGCTAATTCTTTGCCCAATGTGCATCTTCTTTAACAGAGGAATCAACACAAGTCCCAAAAAGACACTTGCTAAAAACCCAATCAAAACACAGAAAATTGCTTTGGTTAATAGTAACATAATGAATCCACTCCTTGTTCTATCTCGAAATAGTATATCATAATTGTAATCACTTTAGGGGAAAAAGTAAAGAGTTAGACAAAACTTTACAAACTGCCAAGAAGCAACCGAATCGTCGTCTTTTCACTCACTCTCTCCCCCGCACTAGGAGACTGTTCGATTACCGTATCTCCTTCTCCTGAGTACTCGACCTGAAACCGATAAAGAAGATCCGTAGCCTCTTTAACACTCTTGCCGATAACAGAGGGAACCTCGTAGTACACTTCATCGTTCCACAAATAATCTTTCTCGATTCCTCCTTCTTGTTTTGGAATCTCCAAGGCATCGATAATATCTAAAAGAATTCGCCTTGCAATCGGTGTCGTCGTATAACTAGAAAGCATAGCCGTATTCTTAGGATTGTCGATAGCAATATATAAAATTGCCTCAGGATCGTTCGATGGCACAATACCGACAAATGACATGATGTAGTTATTGACCAAGTAACGTCCATCTTTTACTTTCTGAGCCGTCCCTGTCTTTCCCCCAATGCGGTATCCATCAATAAAAGCAGCCTTTCCTCCACCTTTCGCAACAACACTTTCCAAAGCATAACGCATAATGCTAGAAGTCTCTTCGCTAATCGTCTTTCGAACCAGTGTCTTATCGAACGTTTTTACAATCGTATTCGTTTCTGGTTCCAATATATTTTTAACAACGTATGGTCGATACAAATTACCCCCGTTTAACACGGCTGAAATAGCAGCAACTTGTTGAATCGGCGTCACGGAAACCCCTTGCCCAAATGCCGTCGTAGCAAGTTCTACAGGACCCACTTTATCAAGAGGAAAAATAATTCCAGATCCTTCCCCACTCAAATCGATCCCTGTCTTCTCCCCGAACCCAAATAACTCAAGATACGAAAACAATCGCTCTTTTCCTAGTAGTTGCCCCATCTTCACGAATCCAGGATTCTCGGGAGCGGAATTTCTAACTAAAAAAATAAGTTCGACATATTATTTAATTTTCAAATAAAACTTCTTTGATATTTCCATCTTTAAAATATATTTTTAAATGCATTTTATATCTAGTATCTAACTTTGTAACAATAATTTTATCTATTAATAAATTAACAAAAGTATTTAAATTATATTTAACATTTATAGTATTTTTTATTTCTTGTTCTATATTGTTCATATTTGATAATATATCAATATTTTGTTTTATATTTTGTAGTTCAGTACTTAATTTATTTATCTCTATTTCAGTTTTATTAAGTTTATTTTTTAAATCTTCATCAGAAATAATTTTAGATAAATTTAAATTAATCAATTTTTCTTTATGACTTATCAACTCTTTTAATTTATTTTTTAAATAAATTTTTAATTTATTATTTGATATAATTAAAACATCATTATAAAGTTTAATCATTTCATTCGTAATTTTTTTTAAGTACTTATCCATATTTTTTTCTATTATATTTACTAATAATTCATTTAGTTTTTTCTCCTTAATAATTGGAGATTCGCAAACTAGTACTCCTTCATTTTTATATTTCTTACATACCCAAGTAGGATTACTTCTTCTATTTGATCCAGCACATCTAACAAATATTTCATTGTGTTCATTGCAAATTAGTTTAAAAGTATACCTAGATTCATCTATTACTTTTTGATTAGTAGTCAAATGTATATTTCTTGCTTTATGCTTTTTTTCATATAACGTATTTGCTTTATCCCATAACTCTTCGGATACGATTGGTTCAATCAAATCAGTTTTATATATTATATGTTCTTCTTTAGGTACTTTAATTTTTTTATGTGTCTTATAACTTTCCACTTTTGTTAAATTAGCTGTATAATAACCCTTATATCTAGGATTAGTAAGGATTTTTTTTAAAGTAGTACCTGAATAGACTTTTCCATTTTTATTTTTATATCCTTTCTTATATAAGATATCCGCTATCTTTTCAAAAGAATATTTTCCTGTTACATATAAATTAAATAAAGTTTCAATAATTGGTCTTTCTTCTTCATTAATAATAATTTTTCCATCTTTTCTATAATATCAAGT
>CAZJKO010000025.1:0-16125 GCA_964546995.1 uncultured Muribaculaceae bacterium
AGGAAGTGATCAAGTATGAAAACAGGTCTTGAATATTGCGTGCGGGGGGGGGGACCTTATTAGACAAACAAGCATTGTCACTTCTTTTGTGTGTTCTAATACAGGATAGGTTTATCCTGTATTTTTTCGCGTTTTAAAATCAATAAATGTGACAAAATAATTGCTTGAAAAAAAGTTATACTATAATTAGTATTAGAGTAGAGGTGTAAAAAATGAACGAAGAAAAACAGAGAAAATTGTTTCTCATAGGGATGAGTGTCTTGTTAATCCTCGTTTTGCTTTTCGGGGGAACGTACGCATGGCTTACCCTACAACTCAAAGGAACCAAAGTCAATGTGTTGCGAGCAGGAAATCTTGCTTTGATCTTAGATGATGAAAATAGTATTGGGATTCATCAGGACAAAGCAGTACCCACTCTCGATAAAGTTGGAGAGACACTAGATCCCTATCACTTTACGTTAGAGAATTTAAGTGATCTACCAACAGGATATACAATCTATTTGGATGATTTGGATCTAGAAGAAGGAGAAGAGCGAATGCTTGATGAATACCTTCGATATAGTCTAACCAAAGATGGAACAAGTAGAACGGATGATCTTACTTCAACAGGAGAAAATCCTAACCGTGTGTTAGATAGTGGAACGATCGCAGGAGGACAAACGATTACTTACGATTTAAGAATCTGGATCAATATCAGTACGGGAAATGAAGCAATGAATAAAGTATTTCGGTCTAAGATCAGGGTGGTAGCGATACAAAAGGAAGAAAAGGATTGTTATGTTTTCAATAAAGAAACGAAAGAGATTACCGATTACCTTTGTTCTATTGGAAATGAAAATGGGATGTTAGAGTCTTCTATCGTTACGATTCCAGAAGAAATCGATGGAGTTACCGTAGAGAGGATTGGAGAGAGGGCATTTTCGAATAAGAAGTTAACGAGTGTGACGATTCCAGATACGGTAACAACAATATCTGGTTATGCATTTTTGAATAATGAGATATCTTCTTTAGTGATGCCGAGCCATTTGGTATCAGTTGGGAAAGCTGCATTTAATAACAATAAACTATCAGATAGTGAAGCATTTATTTATAAAAGAAATAGTGATGGATCGATGGATACGACTACGGTTGTTAGTTATGGAGGAAGTAAGAAGACGAATGTGATTGTTCCCTCTAGTGTTAAAACGATAGATTCGGAAGCAATGGCATATAACAATTTGGTTAGTATCGGAATGCAGGAAGGAATGACTTCAATAGGAGAGAACGCATTTTTAAATAACAGTCTCATGAATGTGGTTATTCCAAGTACTGTAACAATGATTGGGACTGGAGCATTTTATAAGAGTGGTGAATCGAATCCGAATCTAACTACGATAGCAAACCATACGGGGACAAGTTTTGATTTTGGAAATATAACAGGAAGTGGAAGTAGTGCGAGTATGGTAACAGGAACTGCAACCCATCCGAATGGAAATGTAACAGTAACGATACAGAATAAAGTATATATTCAATATCATATGAATGGAGGAAGTTTAGCGACAAACCATGGAAGTACCATTACGACGAGTGGAAGTTATTTGTTACAAAATGGAACATATGTCACAACGATTCCTTATGGAGTGACACAAGATTTGGCAAATTACAATAATCCTAATGCGATTAATTTAACTAGAACAGGATACAAGATAGAAAGTAGTAAGGTATGGAATACTGCACCAGATGGAAGTGGAAAGAGTTACGATCAAACGACTGCCTATAGTGCAAGTGATTTCTGTGATATTCGTAAAAAGGACTGTACGATTACACTCTATGCAAATTGGGTGAAAGCAGCAAATGAAAATATTGTGGCAGTATATCAATACAATGCAAGTAATTGTATTACAGGAGAAGAGAGTACGTGTGTTGAGATAGGTCCACAGGAAACCTATACTGCGGGAACGATTATCAAATACAAGGTTAATGCTAGTACCCAAAAGTATTTCCATGTGATTAGTGAAAATAAAGAGAAAGGTACTTTGACGATGCAACAACGGGAGAATACAGTTGATCAGGTAGCCTGGTATGAAACATCGGTATATGATAAATATAATACGAGAGGGCCTCTAGCTGCTATTGCTTCTTTGGAAAGTGCAACTTCCGGTTGGACGAATGTCAATAATCAGACTTACACGATGGGAACAACCGTGTTTAAGACAAATGCTTTTACTGGGTGCTCTGGTAATGAATGTACTAAAAATACTTATACTTGGGCTTCTCGAACGGCTAGAGCTAGGATGATTACCCATCAGGAAGCAGTTTCTTTAGGTTGTACATCTGCTAGAGAATGTCCTGTATGGATGATAAATTATTTAAATGGTTCTACGACTAATTGTCAGTCGGGTGCTTGTGGAACTGTCAATAAAGGAACGTCTTATAACTATTGGACGATGTCGGCAAACAGTTCACAATCGGCTACTAAAAATGATTATGTTTATGTTGTTGGTAATGAAACATCTCATACTTCAGCAATTCATGTTAGTAATCAATCTTCTACAATAGTTAAGCAAGGTGCACGCGCTGTGGTTGTGATTAATAAACAGTGAGAAAAGAGCGTTTTAGATTTTCTAAAACACTCTTTTTTAGTTTCCTGATACCATTTCTTTTAACATTCTTAATAAGAGTGGGAAGAACTTTATTTTTTCGACGTTTTCTTTTACGGTTACATCGATTTCTTCTATGTTTTTACCATCTTCTTTGATGATCATTTTTCCTACGATATCTCCTACTTTTACCGGTAGGGTAATGTCGTTTACTTTTAGTTCGAATTCATAATTTTTATCCGGATCATTTTTCTTTTTTAAAATACTTGCATCTAATATGGGAACAATTTCTACTTGATCTTTTTCTCCTTTATCTACTTTTACTTTTCCTAGCGCTTCTCCTTTTTTCTTTAGGGTAGTTACTTTATACATATTAAAGCCATAATCTAATAGTTCCATTGCTTCTTTATTTCTTGTTGTTCCTGTTTCTTCCCCTAAGACAATGGCAATTAATCTCATACCATTTCTTTTGGCGGTTGCAGCTAGACAATATTTTGCATTGTCTGTATTTCCTGTTTTTAAGCCATCAGCTCCTTCGTAGAATCTTACTAATTTATTGGTGTTTACTAACCAAAATTTGTTTGGGGTATCGGTTCTTAAGTAGTCTTCATAGACACTTGAAAACTCTAGTATTTGTTCATGTTTTAATAGTTCTCTTGCAATGATCGCCATGTCGTATGCTGTAGAATAATGACCTTCTTCATCTAGTCCAGTACAATTTTTAAATACTGTGTTTTGTAGTCCTAAACTTTTTACTTTGTCATTCATCATTTTGACAAATTCTTCTTCGGTACCTGCTATTTTCTCTGCCATTGCTACTGTGGCATCATTGGCACTAGCCATCGAAATTCCTTTCATCATATCTCTTACACTCATGACTTCACCTGTGGCAAGATAAATTTGGCTTCCACCCATTCCTGAGGCATTTTGACTTGTCGTTACCATTTCATCCCAAGTTAGTTTTCCTTGTTCGATTTGTTCTAATATTAAAATTTGGGCGACCATTTTCGTCATCGATGCAACTGCAACCATGTCATCTTTGTTTTTTTCAAATAAAATTTGTCCTGTCGATACTTCCATTAACACACCATTTCGTGCTCCAGGCAATAAATTAACCTTTTCTTGATTTGGTGTTTGTTGTTCTGGTTCTTCAGCATATATTGGAAATGGAATTAATAAAGAAAGTAGTAGACACCATCCAATTATTCTTTTCATTTAATCACTCCTATTATCAAAATACGTTATCCTCCTTTATTTATGATATTTTTATGTTATATTTTTTGTCCATTGAAGTTTTCTTGATAACAGAGTATACTATTTAATAGATTATTAATAGTAGAGGCGATGTTTATGAAAAAAACAGTTCTTTCTTTTGGTTTTATTCTTTTATTGGTAGTAGGGAGTTATTTCTTTTTTACTTCACAAGATGAACACTCAGAGGAATCTAAAGATAATCGGCCTTCTTATACAGACAAAGATAAAGATAAATTAAAGAAGCTTGATTCGATTCATGAAAAACTTGATTATTTTCATATGGATTTATTCGATCGTTATCTTGCTTATCATGAAAAGAATTCGAGTCTTCCTTTAGAAACAGTCATTACTTATGTCAATATTGGACTTGATCAACCTTATTATACCAATACAAAAGTAACTCCTTATTTAAATCAAATTTATATTCTTAGTAATAAGTATCTATCTATGCCTAGCGATTATGTTCCCAATAATTTAGAGACGATTTCGTCTCAGTGCTCTAGAAGTGGTATGAGACTTGTTAGTGAAGCAAGAGAACAGTTTGAAACATTATGTTCTGATGCAAAAGATGATGGGTATACCATTCGAGCAATGTCTAGTTATCGTAGTTACGATTATCAAGTAGATCTTTATCAACGCTATGTCGATCGAGATGGGAAAGATGCTGCTGAAACGTATTCTGCTCGTCCTGGGTTTTCGGAACATCAAACAGGATTGGTCGTCGATGTTGATAATAGGAAACTTTCTTATACCCAGTTTGATGAGACGCAAGAATATGGTTGGATGAAGGAACATGCACATGAGTATGGTTTTATTGAAAGGTATCCAGAAGGAAAGGAAGACATTACTGGATACAGTTATGAGTCTTGGCATTATCGTTATGTAGGACGTGAAATTGCTACTTATATGAAAGAACACGATATGACGTTTGATGAATACTATGTCCAGTTTATTGAAGGTAAGAAGTAGATTTTGTCTACTTTTTTTGTTTCGTTGAAATAATAGTAGTAAGAGGTAAATATTTGTCGGATGAAATTTACTTCTAGTTTTGTCGAATTCGTATATTTTTTCTTTTTTATCATCTATATTTAGTAAGTGAGGTGACAACTGGTGCTTTTTATCAACCTGGAAGTAAGACGAGGTATTTTGTTTATTCGTTTAAATGGGGTACTCAATAAAGAGACTAGTTCTTTATTAAAGGACAAGGTCCGTTCTTTATCTTTACAAGGATTTAAGTATTTTGTATTCAATTTAGATGGGATAACGATGATGGATCAGGATGGTCTTACTAGTTTGCAAGAGAATTATCAACAGATTAGAAAGATTGAGGGGAAGCTTATTCTTTGTGGATTAAAAAAGAAGGTAGAGAATTCTCTTTTTCATGAGCTTGGATTATCCAATGTGATTAAGACACAAAATGAACTTCGTGCTTTTCAAATATTTAAATTATAGGAGGAATAATAATGGTATTAGAGGATGAAAATATTGTTACAGAATACGAATGGATTATTCATACCATAATGAAACGATTTTCAAGTTTTACTACTAGTAGAGAAGATTTATATCAAGTTGGGGTTATGGCTTTGTTAAAAGCTTATCAGAATTTTGATTCTAATTATGGGGTGAAGTTTTCTAGTTATGCTTATCCTTATGTGTTAGGTGAAATTTCTAAATATATTAAAGATGATCGCAATATTCATGTGAGTCATGATGTATTAAGGTTAAATGCTTCTTTGGAAAAAGCTAAAGATGTACTTACGCAAAAGTTGTTGAGGGAACCAACTTTGGAAGAATTATCTCTTTTTCTCGATATCGATCAAGAAAAAATTGCTCAAGTTAAAATGTCGACTCTCTATGTTAAGAGTTTGGACTATGTTTTAAATGAGGAAGATGATCGTATGAATCTATATCATTCGATTAAGAGTGAAGAAGTATCTTATGACCCTAATATCTTAGATTTAAAAGATGCACTGGTTAAATTAAAAGATGATGAGAGAAAACTTATTTATTCTAGATATTATCAAGATATGACACAATCTGAAACATCTGAAGTGATGGGAATTAGTCAAGTTCAAGTGTCACGAAAAGAAACAAAAATTTTACAAAAATTAAAACAAGATTTAGCTTCGTAATGTGTAGTTATGTTCGATTTTTGTTCAAACAAATGCTATTTGCAAAAAAATACTACAAAAATAGTTTTGCAAATACACTTGCAAAACTTTACAAAATTATATTTTTATGATAATATGTGTTTGGTGATGAAAAATGATAATAAGAGATCATTATTTGAAAAGAATGATTGATGCTAAAGATACGGAATTTATAAAGGTAATAACTGGTGTTAGGAGAAGTGGTAAATCTACGCTTTTATTAATGTTCAAAGATTATTTGCTTCATAATGAAATTGAAGAGGACAATATAATATATATTAATTTTGAATCTGCTTTATATGATGAAATAAAAAATTATAAAGATTTATATCATTATGTCAAAAATAAGATAAAACAAAATAAGGTATACTTGTTATTGGATGAAGTACAAAATGTAGAATCTTGGGAAAAAGCGATTAATTCATTTAAAGTGGACTTCAATATAGATGTATATATAACTGGATCTAATGCCTATCTTTTATCAAGTGAATTATCAACATTATTGTCGGGAAGATTTATAGAAATAAAAATGTATCCACTATCGTTTAAAGAATACTTAATGTTTAATCATTATAATAATAACAATTTAGATGATAAATTTAATGAATATTTAAAATATGGTGGTCTTCCTGCCATAACATTAATTAAAGATAATGATGAGCTGGTCTTGTCCTGTTTAAATGATATATATAATACAATTGTAAAAAAAGATGTTATAGATAGAAATAATATAAAAGATATTGCACTTTTAGAAAATATTATAAAATATTTATTTAATAATATAGGAAGTCCTGTTTCATCTACAAAAATAAGCGATTATTTAAACAGTAATAAAATAGTAGAAAAATCTAATCATCAAACGATAGATAATTATTTAAATATGTTAGAAAAATCTTTTATATTATATAAAGCGGATAGGACAGATATTAAAAGTAAAGCTTTACTTAAAACACTTGGTAAATATTATGTTTCGGATACTGGAATAAGAAATATTATATTAGGTTTTAGAAATATAGATGAAGGTCATTTACTTGAAAATGTTGTTTACTTAGAATTGTTAAGACGTGGTTATAGAGTTAATATAGGAAAAATGAATGATTATGAAGTTGATTTTGTAGTTGAAAATCCAAATGATATAAAATATTATCAAGTGACACAAACTTTGAAAGATGAACAGGTAAGATTACGTGAACTTAAAAGTTTAGAAAGTATTGCGGATAACTATGAGAAGGTAATATTAACAATGGATAAGTCAATAAATAACGATTACAACGGAATAAAGGTTATGAATATAATAGATTGGTTATTAAAAGATGAATAGTATAGTAAATTAAAATAGGATATTCTTATTTTAATTTTTTTTGTATAAAAATGTTCTTGTTTATTCATAATAGTTGTAGGTGATGATATGGAAAAGAAAGAATACAATGAACTCGTTAAGTCGCATGAACCGACAGAAACGAGAGGACAAAATGCTTTTATTGCATTTGTAACAGGAGGAATTGTGGGTGTCATTGGACAACTTTTGATTGAGTTTTATTCTTATTATTTGGATATCTCAACAAAAGATGCGTCTGTCTTTATGATTGTGACACTTATCTTCTTTGCTTCGCTCTTTACTGCACTTGGTTTTTTCGATCGCTGGGTGACTTTTGCAAAATGTGGGCTTATTATTCCCATTACGGGATTTGCTCATTCGATGACAAGTGCTGGAATTGACTATCGTAAGGAAGGACCAATCTATGGATTAGGGAGCAATGTGTTTAAATTAGCAGGATCTGTTATTTTATATGGTGTTGTTTCTGCATGGTTTTTTGGACTACTACGATTAATAATTATGGGAGGTTAATATGACGATTCAATTTAAAGATGTTTATGTTAATGCACGTAGTGCCGTTTGTGGACCTTATGAAGCAAAGGGACCTTTAGGGAAACTTTTCGATAAGACTTATGATGATTTATACATGAGAGAGAAGAGTTTTGAAAAAGGAGAGGTTCGGCTTTTAGAAGATAGTCTTTCGATTCTTTTAAAGAAAGCAAAGAAAGATAAGAAAGATGTCAATTTGATTCTTTCAGGGGATCTTATGAATCAGATTGCAGCGTCTTGTTATGCCGCTAGTGGGTTTACGTCTCCTTTCTTAGGTATTTACAGTGCTTGTGCGACTTTTTGTGAAGGGATTATTTTAGGATCGATGATGATCGATTCTAACTATGTAAATAACTGTGTTACTGCAACATCTTCTCACAATATGTCCAGTGAAAAACAATTTCGTAATCCGACGGAATATGGGGCACCTAAACCAAAGACGGCGACGTTTACTGCAACAGGTGGAGCTAGTTTGTTTTTATCCAAGGAAAAAGGGAATGTTCGAGTCGAGAGTGGAACAATTGGAGAGATTGTCGATATGGGGCAAAACGATCCTTTACATATGGGTGCTGCTATGGCGCCTGCTGCTGCGAAAACGATCTATCAACATTTGAAAGATACCAATCGTAAGGTATCTGATTACGATTTGATCTTAACTGGAGATTTGGGTACTTATGGAAAAGAGATTTTAATCGATTACATGAAGACGGAATACGGAATCGATATTAGTAATCAATATAACGATTGTGGAACGATCCTTTATGATCTTGCGGATCAAAAAGAAGTTTTAGCAGGTGGTAGTGGTCCTGTATGTAGTGCGCTTGTCAATAATGCTCACATTCTAAAGTTGTTAGAAGATGGTACGGTAAAACGGGTGTTGTTAGTCGCAACAGGGGCTTTATTTAATCCCACTTACGTTTTTCAAAAAGAGAACATTTTAAGTATTGCTCATGCCGTTTGTTTGGAGGCGATGAAATGATTTATCTTTATTCTTTTTTATTCGCAGGATTTGTCTGTTTCATTGCTCAACTTATTTTAGATAATACCAAACTAACAGCAGGACACATTACTAGTATCTTTGTCGTCGTTGGAGCATTTCTCGATACATTTAGTATCTACGATAAGATTATTGCCTACGTTGGTGGTGGTGCACTAGTTCCTATTACGAGTTTTGGGCATTTGCTTATTCATGGAGCACTTGCTAAAGCAAACGATTATGGATTTATTGGTCTCGTTATGGGAATGTTCGATCTCACTGCATCAGGTATTACGGCTGCCATTGTCTTTACGTTTGTCTTTGCTCTATTTTTTAAACCAAAAGATTAAAAACGCCTTTGAGCGTTTTTGTTTTTCTATTCTATTTTTGATAACTCTATAATCTTATCCATGTTATCGTCATTCGCCATTCTATTTTTATGTTTTTCATGACACGTTTCACACTGATAAATAATTTTGTACGTATCTTTAAATTTTTCTATACTGATGGGTTTTAGTAATCCTTTACATGGATTTTTTCTATCGCCTGGCAGGATATCAACATGGAGGGAATAGAGGCATTCTGGACAGTGGTCTCTTGCTGTATAGTTTAAAGGTTTTACTTTTTTTCCACAGTTTATACATGTGAATTCTTCATCGATCATATTAAAACGTTTCATATTTTTCTCCTTGCTAAAAGTATAACATAAAAAGAATAGTTTATGATATAATAGATTTAAACCATTTGAAGGAGTAAGTTATGGATTATAGTGTAACAATCGATCAATTTGAAGGACCAATGGATCTTTTACTACATTTGATTAAAGAGAGTAAGATTTCTATTTTAGAAATTAAAGTAGATGAGATTACGAATCAGTATTTGTCTTATATTCAAAAGATGGATGAGTTGAATTTGACGATTGCTAGTGAGTATTTAGTCATGGCTAGTGAATTGATCGAAATGAAATCTAAGAGTTTACTTCCGAAGCGAGAGAATGATTCTTTGGAGGAAGAAGAGGATGATCGGACCATCCTTATCGATCGATTACTTGCCTATCAACAATATAAGGAACTTACTAAGGTGTTAAAAGAAAAAGAGGAGTTGCGGAAAGAGATTTATACGAAAGCTCCTTCGAATATGAAGGAATATATGGAAGATGCTACGCTTCCTATTGGAAGTCTTTCGCTCGACGATTTGCTTTCTGCCTTTCATCGTTTTTTGGAACAACAAGAAAAAAACAAACCACTTTATACGAAAGTCACTAAACGAGAGATGTCGGTGGAAGAGAGAAGAAAAGAAATTAAAGAAGTGTTAAAGAAAGAAAAGCGAGTTTCTTTTTTCTCGTTGTTTCCTGTTCCTACTAGAGAATATATTGTTGTTACGTTTCTTGCTATTTTAGAGATGGCAAAGCAAAGTGAAATTGTGATTACCCAAGAAGAAGATTTTAAAGAGATTATATGTGAGGTGGTAGGATGAATAAAAAAGCAATTTTAGAGGGATTACTTTTTGTGGTTGGTGAAGACGGGTTAACGTTATCACAGATTGGGGATATTTTGGAAGTTTCCGAAGAGGAAGCTAAGGAACTCGTCAGTGATTTACGGCGTGATTTGGAGTCAGACTATCGAGGAATTCGCATCGATTTTTTGGGTAATGCATTTAAGTTTACTACCAAGAAAGAGCATCAAGATTACTATAAGCGTTTGATTGAAAATCCAGAAACCAATACGCTTAGTCAATCTGCTTTGGAAACGCTTGCTATCATTGCCTATAACGAACCAATCACGAGAGTGGAAGTCGACGATATTCGAGGAGTATCTAGTGGACAAATGGTTCGTAAACTTGTGGCTAAAGGGTTTCTAAAAGAGGTTGGGAGAAGCGATTTGCCAGGTAGACCCATTCTTTACAAAACGACGAGTGAGTTTTTAGATTATTTTGGACTTGCTTCGATCGATGAGTTACCACCACTTGAAAACGTTTTAAACGTAGAGGAGAAAAAAGAAGAAGAGACGGATTTATACCATTCTAAATATCAAGAATTTGTATAATTCTGTCAAATCTTTTTTTTTCTTTTTTAGAGACTTCTTCGTTTATGATATACTATTATAGGAGGGGATAGAATGAGACTAGAATGGGAACATTTTAAAGAGGGAGCATGGTGTGAGAATATCGATGTTCCATCGTTTATACAACTTAATTATCAAGAATATCGTGGCGACGATTCTTTTTTGGTGTCTAAAACCGAAAATACGAAAAAAGTTTGGGAGAAGTGTGAAACTTTATTAAAAGAAGAGCTTTCGAAAGGTGTTTTAGATATCGATACAAAGCATGTATCAGGTATCAATAATTACGATGCAGGATACATCGACAAAGAGCACGAAGTTATTGTGGGACTTCAAACTGATCAACCTTTAAAGCGAATTGTCAATCCTTATGGAGGCGTTCGAATGGTCTACAATTCACTTCAAGCTTATCATTACGAATGGGATCCGACCGTCGAACACTATTTTAATGCCTTTCGTAAAACGCACAATCAAGGGGTCTTCGATGCTTATACCAAAGAAATGCGACTTGCTCGGAAAGTAGGGCTTTTAACAGGGCTTCCCGATGCCTATGGTCGTGGAAGAATCATCGGAGATTATCGACGGATTGCTCTTTATGGAATCGATTTTTTGAAAGTAAAAAAAGAAGAAGATTTACAAAATTTAAAGGGTGTTATGCTCGAGTCGATGATTCGTTTACGGGAAGAAGTCAGTGAACAAATTCGGGCGCTAGATGAAATCAAAGACATGGCTATGAAGTATGGATTCGATCTTTCCCAACCTGCAAAAAATGCCAAGGAAGCAGTACAATGGCTTTACTTTGGATATCTTGCAGCGATAAAAGAGAACAATGGAGCAGCTATGTCATTAGGTAGAACCTCTACCTTTTTGGATATCTATTTAGAACGAGATTTAAAACTGGGACTTATTACCGAAGAAGAAGCACAGGAACTTATCGACCAGTTTATCATTAAGCTTCGAATTGCCCGACATTTGCGGACACCGGAATACGATGAGCTGTTTTCGGGGGATCCTACATGGGTTACAGAATCCATTGGGGGTATGATGGATGATGTTCATAGTTTGGTTACGAAGAATTCTTTTCGTTACCTTCATACTCTTACGAATTTGGATCCTGCACCAGAGCCAAATATGACGGTTTTGTGGAGTACGAGTCTTCCTTCAGGGTTTAAGGATTATTGTGCGAAGATGAGTATCAAGACGGATTCGATTCAATATGAAAATGATGATTTGATGAGGCCAATTTATGGTAATGACTATGCGATTGCTTGTTGTGTGTCGGCAATGAAAGTGGGACGTCAAATGCAGTTTTTTGGAGCGAGAACCAATCTTGTTAAGAGTCTTCTTTATGCTATCAATGAAGGTAAAGATGAATTGATGGGAGTTCAAGTGATCGATGGTGTTTTGCCTATGACCGATGAAGTGTTGGATTACGATAAAGTGAAAAAGGCTTATTATGGGGTTCTTTCTAAAGTTGCAGAGCTTTATGTGAATACGATGAATATTATTCATTTTATGCACGATAAGTATGCTTATGAGCGAGGACAAATGGCTTTACACGATACGAATGTGGAACGGTTGATGGCATTTGGTGTGGCGGGTCTTTCTGTTGCTGCGGATTCTCTTTCTGCGATTCGCTATGCCAAAGTTAGACCGAAGAGAAATGAAGATGGTATTGCGATTTCTTTCGACATTGAAGGAGACTTTCCGAAATATGGAAATGATGATGATCGGGTCGATTCGATTGCTACCGACATTTTGGAATACTTTTATCAAGAATTAAAGAAGCATCCTTTGTACCGTGATGCGAAACATACGTTATCGGTTCTTACGATTACTTCGAATGTCGTTTATGGTGAAAAGACAGGGGCGACACCAGATGGAAGAGGTGCTCATGTTCCGTTTGCACCAGGTGCTAATCCGATGCATGGACGAGATCATTCCGGTGCACTTGCTTCTTTGAATTCGGTTGCTAAGATCGATTATGCTTCTTGTTGTAGAGATGGGATATCGAATACTTTTTCTATCGTGCCAGAAGCACTCGGTAAGTCTTCTTGTGAGCAAGTCGGTAATTTGGTTACGATTTTAGATGGTTATTTTTCACAGGGAGCCCATCATTTGAATGTCAATGTGTTAAATCGTGAGACGCTTATCGATGCGATGGAACATCCGGATAAGTACCCACTTCTTACGATTCGTGTATCGGGTTATGCGGTTCGGTTCAATCGTCTTACGAGACGTCAACAAGAAGAAGTTATCGCAAGAACGTTTCACGAGAAATTATAATGAAGCGTGGTAGTGTCGATTCCATCGAGAGTATGGGACTTTTCGATGGTCCAGGAATTCGAGCCGTCGTCTTTTTGAACGGTTGTACTTTGCGATGTAAGTATTGTCATAATCCTGAGATGTGGGTAAAGGGAAAAGACAATATGACCTCTGAGGAACTTGTGGATAAATTGCTTCGTTTAAAGCCTTATTTTGGTAAAAATGGTGGTGTTACCTTTTCAGGGGGGGAACCTCTTTTACAAATCGATTTCTTACTGGAGGTTTGTCGGTTATTAAAGAAGGAACATGTTCACATTGCTCTCGATACAGCGGGAGTAGGACTCGGTAAGTATTCTTCTCTTTTGCAGGTTTTAGATCTTGTCATTTTGGATATTAAGCATGTCGATTTGGATGGTTACTATGCGTTGACAGGGATGAAGTTAAGAGAATTCGATCGTTTTGTGGAAGAATTAAATCGCAGTGGCGTTCCTGTTTGGCTTCGACAAGTGATTGTTCCTGGTATACATGACAATATAGAATATATGAAAGCGTTATCGTGTTATTGTGATAAAATTCAAAACGTATCTAAGATTGAATTTCTTCCTTTTCATCGATTGGGAGAAGAAAAATATGTGAAACTTGGGATTCCTTATCCTTACCAGGATATTCCTTCGATGGATCCTTCGGTATGCGATGAGTGGTACCAACGATTTTTAGATTTGAGAAATAGAAAGTAGAGGTAGTTATGGATAGTGTTGTATTGACAGGAAAGCGACGTCTTGAAGTAAGACCATGCGAGGAGCCTGTTTTGAAGGATGGTTCGGTTTTAATCGATGTTTCTAGAAGTGGTATTTGTGGATCTGATATTCATTACTTTGATATGGGGCTTCCTTTAAATTTAGTGATGGGTCATGAGTTCTGTGGTGTTGTGGCTTCTTCGTCCCGAAGTGATTTGAATGTGGGAGATCGTGTTACTGCTCTTCCTATTTCTCCTTGTGGAACATGTCCTTCTTGTCTTAGCGGTAATCCACAGTACTGTCCTAATACTTGGACGGATGCTGTCGGTTTATCTTTGACGAGACCAGGTGCTTTTTCTAATCGAATTGCTGTTCGTTCGGATATGGTTCTTAAGGTTCCTGATGAGGTTACGGATAATGAGGTTGCGATGGTCGAACCTTGTGCGGTGGCGCTACATGCCGTTCATTTAGCAGATATTAAAGTTGGAGATCATGTTCTTGTGATTGGAGCTGGTATTATCGGTGATTTGTGTGCGATGTTTGCTAAGATGAATGGAGCTAGTTACGTTAGTGTCTCTGAGACCAATCAAAAGCGTGGGGCAAAGTGTGTACGTCTTGGGTGTGCTGATGAATGGTTCGATGCGAAGGATCCATCGTTTTTAAAGAACGTGAGAGAGAAATGTCCTCATGGATACGATGTTGTCCTCGATTGTTCAGGTAATTCTATGGCTGTTACTTCGGCACTTAGTGCTGTTAGACCTAATGGAACTGTCGTTATGGTTGGAGTTTCATTAGATGCGATTACGATTCCATCCACGCTTATCGTTATGCAAGAGCTCGTTGTGAAAGGTGCTATTGCGTATACTGTTTCCGAGTTTTCTCAGTGTATTCAAATGATGAAAGAAAAGCGAATCGATGTGTTAAAATTCGTCGATGATGTCGTTTCGTTAGATGGTGTTCAGCATGCGTTTGAACGGCTTACTTCAGGAGAAGATGATGCCATTAAAATATTGGTAGATCCTAATTATTTATAATTTATAAAAGAATTGGTCGATTTTTATCTACCGATTTTTTTTGTTAGTTATTGGTAAAAAATGGTTGTTTTTAAATTAACTGTTTGTTATAATTAACCTAGGGAAAATTGATTGCAAATGTTTTATTCTCTCAATAGAAGGGAGGATTGATTTATTGACAAAAAGAATTTGGATGCTTTTTTTATTTCAATATCTTTCTGTTCTCTTATCCCTTTTGATTGTCATGGTTACTATCATAAAAAAATGACACTTGTCGGGAGTGTCATCTATCTTAATTAGGATAACCATCGATGCATTTCTCTTTGCAATCTATGTTTTCCCTTTTTTATCAAGTTTCCTTGATAAAGATATTGTAACATAAATTTAAGGTTTTATCAATTTCCTTTTCTTGTGATATAATGGAGGTAATTATAGGAGGTTTTATATGAATACTGTCGATAAAATATTGAAGCGATTAAAAGAACCGAGAGAGAAGACGACGTTAGATCGCTATTTTGATGAGTACTTTGCTATGGAAAAGGAAAGAAAACTTGCTCAAAAACGTATGTTAGAAAATTCAAAAAATGAGGAGAATCCTGTCGTTCTCATTAAAAAATAGTCACGTTCATTTTTATTCCGTTCGTTACGTCATAATTAAACGTTGTTTTAGAAACATTTAATAAGTTGGGTGGAGCCAATCTTCTTAACAGAAGGGAGGCGAGAATATGAATAAGAAGGATTTTTTAGTTCTATCTTTAGTCATAATTATCTTCCTTTTACTATTCTTACTATTTATAGTTTTAATATAAAAGAAATCCACCTAACTCTAGCACAGATTTAGGTGGAACTCAATTTAATTGGTAATACTCAACATGCGATTATTGTGTTCCATTTTTATTTTATGCAAGTTTCCTTGACAGATTCATCATAATATAAAAACGCACTTTTATCAAGTACGTTTTCCTTAATACTCGAAAGTTCGAGTTTGGTATCAAACTGGTGCGAGTAAGCAAGTTGTTTCAAACTTTTATAATTAGATGGTACAGTATCTGTATCAATTTCTATTATAATTTTAACATTTTCTAATTTTATTAGCAATAATCAATGACAGATTATATTAAAAATCATCATTCATTAAAAAATTAAAAATATTAATTTGTTTAACATCGTTGTTAGAATAGTCTTTTTTTGTTAAAGTAATTATGTATTTTGCAGAATCTTCAA
>CAZJKO010000026.1:0-15571 GCA_964546995.1 uncultured Muribaculaceae bacterium
TAATAATAGTAACATTTATCTTAATACAATTATCAATAAAACAGGGAAGAGTTTTAATTTTGGTAGTGCAACTGGTGGAACAGGAACATTTAGTTCTGGTACTGTTACTCATACATTAGGAAACATTGTTGTTAAAACGAATTCGAATATAGTTGCTATTTATCAATACAATGCAAGTAGTTGTTTAACAGGAGAAGAGTCAACGTGTGTTGAGATAGGTCCACAGGCGACTTATGAAGCAGGAACAATTGTAAAGTACAAAGTAAACAATACTGATACGAAATACTTCCATGTGATGTTTGATAATAAAGATGATGGTACTCTTACTATGCAACAGAGAGAAAATACGATCCATGCATTGCCATGGTACGAAACAGCAAACGATAATAGCAAGGGACCTTTGACAGTACTGCCAGCACTAGAAACTGCAACAGCGAATTGGACGAACGTTAAGGATCAAACGTACACGATGGGTGTAACTCCTTTTCAAGAAAATAAGTTTACGGGATGTACTCCTACTGAACAAGGAGTAACTTGTGTAAAAAACACTTATACATTAGCTAACAGAACATCGAAAGCAAGAATGATCACAGCTCAAGAAGCAGGAAAATTAGGATGTACAAGTTCCGATCAATCCTGTCCAAACTGGATGAATAATTATTTATCTAGATCGACGGAATTTGGCGGAACCATAAATATAAAAGGGGGAAGTTATGGAAGTAATTATGGATACTGGACCATGTCTACTTTTTATGCAGATATAGGATACGCAATGTACGTGGGATGTAAAGGTAGTATAAGTAATCACAATACAGTAGACACGCCTTTTGGTGCTCGTGCTGTTGTTGTGATCGATAAGTAGAAAACTTATGTCAAAAGATGAAACAAAGAGAAGCAAAAAGACGAAAGTCTTTTTTTTCGTCAATATTTTTAACGATGCATTGGTAAAATAGAGATGGTGAAGAGTATGATAGATATCGTAAACAAAATATTATGGGGAATCGCTACTATTTTTTTAATAGGAAGTGGTATTTATTTTACTAAGAAGTTACATGGAATTCAGTTTCGTTTTAGAGAGATGTTTAAAAGTTTTACGCATAAAGAAAAAGGCAAAATTACCCCTTTTCAAACCTTAATGATGGCAACATCGGCAAGAATAGGAGTAGGATCTTTAGCAGGAGTTGCACTTGCTATTCATGTCGGAGGAGTAGGAACAATATTTTGGCTTTGGATTTCAGCAATTTTAACTGCTCCAAATGCGTTTGCAGAAAGTTGTCTTGGTACCGTTTATCGTGAAAAAGATGGGGATTTCTATAAAGGAGGACCATCCTATTATATTGATAAAGGATTAGGCAATAAAAGACTAGCAAAAATATATGCCGTCCTCATCATTGTCTCTTACATCTTAGGCTTTTTAACAATTCAGTCTAATACGATCACAAAAAGTTTAGAAAAGGTAACGTCCATACCTCCTCTAGCCATAGGAATCATCATAGCAATATTGACGGGAGTAATCATTATCAAAGGCGTAAAAACGATCGCGGATGCTTCTTCTAAACTCGTTCCCATAATGGGAATAGGCTTTTTGACAGTAAGTCTTTATATTATTTTAAAAAACATAAACTTGATGCCCAACATCATAGTAACGATCATAAAAGAAGCATTCAATATAAAAGCCTTAGGGATAGGAGTACTTACCTCTTTTCTAATTGGGGTGCAACGAGGAATTTTTTCGAACGAAGCAGGAATCGGAAGTGGTGCGATTGCTAGTAGTACTGCTGACACCAACAATCCCGTAGGACAAGGATTAATTCAAATACTAGGAATATACTTCACTTCACTAATCATTTGTACTGCTACGGCATTCATTATTTTAACTTCGAACTATCAAGAATTGGTATTGGAAAATATCAATGGCATCGAAATTACTCAATACGCGCTAACCTATCATTTGGGAAGCTTTGGAAATTACGTTTTGATTTTTTCCATCATTCTATTTGCTTTTTCTACCATCATAACAGGATATTATTATGGCGAAAGCAATCTAAAGTATTTATTTCCGAATAGCAAGGAATATCAACTGATTTTATTAAAAGGAATCACCCTATTTCTCCTCATTTACGGAAGTGTTGCTCGAGCCGATCTTTTGTGGAGTTTAGTCGATATCTTTGTCGCATGTATGGCTTTAATTAACATTCGTGCTTTATTAGGAATGCGAAAAGATATCATTGTTGAATGGAAAAATTACCAAACCAAAAAGAAAATGTGATAAAATGGAACTAGGAAGTGATAGAAGTGATTGGAAACAAATGGGATACGTTATTAAAAGAAGAATTGGATAAACCATATTTTAAAGAACTCCTTCATTTTGTAGAAAAAGAATATCAAACGAAGACCATTTATCCCAAACAAACAGAAATATTTAATGCCTTTCGATATACAGATTATGATCAAGTAAAAGTGGTAATACTAGGACAAGATCCTTATCATGGAGAAAATCAAGCGCAAGGTCTTTCTTTTTCAGTAAGAGATGGAATACCAAAACCTCCATCTCTACAGAACATTTTTAAAGAATTAAAAGAGGATTTAGGATATGATCCTCCTGTATCAGGAAGTCTCGTCAGTTGGGCAAAAGAGGGTGTACTATTATTGAATGCTGTCTTAACAGTAGAAAAAAACAAACCGGCATCTCACAAAGAAAGAGGTTGGGAGCAATTTACCGATGCGGTCATTCGCCTTTTAAATGACAAAACAACACCTGTTGTATTTATTTTATGGGGAAATTATGCTAGAAGTAAAAAAAGTCTTATTACCAATCCTCTTCATGGAATTATTGAGTCACCCCATCCTTCACCTTTCTCTGCATATCATGGTTTCTTTGGCAGCAGACCATTTTCGAAAACGAACGAATTCCTCAAAAATCATGGAGTAACCCCTGTTAATTGGAACATAACATCAACACAAAAAATAGGACAACCTTAGTCCTATTTTTTTAAAATTTCATAAAGTTCATCCTTTTCATTGGAATAGAAATCTTTTACCCTATAATGAAAGAAAAATTTGACGATGTTCGAAGGAAAACACTTAATGAGTTGATTGTACTTTACTACATTATCGTTGTAGTAATGGACCGAAGCATCGATTTCTTCTTCAATGTCAATAAGTTCCATTTGTAGGGAATAAAACTGTTCGTTTTCACTTAGATCCTCTTGATGATCGAGCATCAAACGAACTTCGTGTAGATAAGTGATGAGTGTTCGATGAAGTTCAAAATTATTGAGCGGTTTCTCTTTTATTTTTTCAATTTCTGCAATCTGTTTTATTTCTTGTTCATCTTTCTCTGTTACAAAAGGAAGTAATCTTAGTAAAAGATCCATTTTTTTACGTAACAGGGAATCCATATTGTTTTCCGCTTCATCGATTTTAATCATGGAAAATTGAAATTGATTATAAATATTGATAAAAATAATTCCTAAAATAGAAACGAGAATAAGACTTCCCACAAGAAAATAGATCCACATATATTTCACCTATGTTCATTATAACAAATAAAAAAGAATGATTCAACATCCTTTTCCTTGTCTAATTGTGTGAAATTTGTTGATCGAATTCGACATAGTTTAAATAAACCAACCATAAAAGCCATCTCGTTTCACTATTAGGGTCTTTAACTAAAGCATAATCACGTCCTGAATCTTCAATAATACCAGTGAACGTTTTATCCCTCCATTCTACAGAATCAGAATAAGATAAATAGAATGTCGCAAGTTTTCCTCTATTCATGGAGAGAATATTTTCGGCATAAGGAGGTTGACTTCCTGGAAGGGTCGATCCACTTAAACTTTGAGGATCTCCCGTCGGATTGCTAGGAGTAATAGCACTGTTGTAGGGAGGCATATTCGTGATGGGTGCATCGGTACTTTGACTTATATTGCTCCCGGCGGGAAACATCGCACTAGGATAAAAATCTTGATTCATCATAAAACATCCTTTCTTTATTACATTAAAGTATATGAAAGAAAGAGGAAATATTCTTAAAAAAATAATGGATACATGTTATAATATAAAAAGAAAGAAGGATGATTATGCATTATGTACCATTAGGCGTATCCAATCGTCATATTCACTTAACCAAAGAAGATTATGAAATTTTGTTTCAAGAAGAAATGACGAAAAAAAAGGATTTAGTTCAGAAAGGACAATATGCAGCGAACCAAACAGTAACAATTCAAACACCAAAAAACAAACTAGAACAGGTTCGAATTTTAGGACCATTTAGACCATATACTCAATTAGAACTCAGTAAAACAGATGCATACACGTTAGGAATTGATCCGCCTATAAAAAACTCTGGAGATCTAAAGGGAGCCATCGAAGTAGAAATTATTGGACCAAATGGTTCCATCAAAAAAGAATGTGCCATTTTAGCCAATCGACACATTCATATGAATGAAGAAGAACAAAAACAGTTAGGATTAGTAGGAATCGAAGAAGTATCTATAAGAGTACCAGGAGAAAAAAGTGGCATTTTAGATCATGTCTATATTAAAGTAGATCCATCGTATCAATTAGAATGTCATCTAGACACGGATGATGCAAATAGTCACCTTTTAAAAACGAATGATCAAGTCGAAATCATTCACCCAAATCACTAATTTCATCAAAAACGGGATCATCGACACTAGGTTCTGTACCTTTAATAAAGTACATAATCTTTTTTTTGGCTGTGGAATCATCAGCAGGTTTTCCTGAAATGGGATCCACCATCACCCCGACGACATTGCTAGGCATATCGTACCAAGCTTCCGGTTTTTCTTTTTCATAACCCTCTATCGTATCGACCCAAATATTTTGTGCATACTTATATTGGGAAGGAACAACTTCCCTATTGTCATCGTAGCCAACCCAAACCGCAGTTACAATATCCTTATTAAATCCAATATACCAACTATCGGTATTCGTCGTCCCACTTTTTAAAGCGTATTTATGCGTAAGCCTTGCAGCAATATTAACAGCAGTAGGATAGTTATAATCGATAAAATCAGCATCGTAAGTAGAAGTTAACATGTTATTTAAAATGAAAGTCAAACTCTTGTTTAAAACGTTTTCCTTAACACCATCGAATTCGTATAAAACATTCCCAAACACATCTTCTACACGACTGATGAGATGTGGAGTAATTTTATATCCCTCGTTCGCAAATGTCGCATATCCTGCCGCCATTTCAATTAAACTGATCTCACTTGTCCCAAGGGGAAGGGAAGGAACCGCTTCTAAATCAGAAGTGATACCGACTCTTCTTGCCATATTAATAAGTGCCTCTTCTCCTAAAAACATGTGCGTTTTAACCGCGTAAATATTTTCAGAATAAGCAATGGCAGTAGCCATCGAAATCGGTTTATTGCCATACTTCGCATTGTAATTTTGGGGTGTATAAGTCTTATCGTTAGAAAAAGTAAACGTCGTTTCTTCACTAGTAAATGTCGTACTGGAAGTAAACCCATTCTCAAGAGCAGCATAATAGAGATATGGTTTCATCGTTGAACCAACTTGCCGTTTTGCCTGTACAGCTCGATTAAACTGCGAAACGCTATAATCTTTTCCTCCGACTAATGCAAGGATTTTCCCGTTGTTTGGATCCATCATGACAGAAGCAGTCTGCAAATCCGTATCGTTCATATGTTTTTTAATGTTGTTTTCAAGAAGCGTTTGTGCCTCTATATCTAAATTCGTATAAATTTTTAAACCACCCGTATCGAGAAAAGAAGTCGGGATGGTCTTAATACTCTTAAGTTCTCGAATCACGGCATCTTGGTAATACATAACCGTAGATAAATGAATCAAATCTTTTTCTCCTACAAAATGGAGTTCCTCTTCTAATGCCTTCTTTTTCTCTTCCTCCGTAATATCTTTATTGCGAAGCATAAAATCGAGAATCATTTCTTGTCTTTGTTTGGCCAAATTAAAATTGACAAGTGGCGAATAGTGAGAAGGTGATTTCGGAATCCCCGTCAACATACTCGCTTCTGCTAAAGTAAGATCCGCGGCACTTTTATTAAAATAAAATCTTGCCGCATTCTCAATCCCAAACATTCCATGGCCATAGTTAATCGTATTGAGGTAACCTTCTAAAATATCATCCTTACTGTAGTGTACTTCCAGTTGCATCGTAAGCCACATCTCATCCCATTTTCTCTTCCACGTCTTATCGAAATCTAAAAACAAATTTTTAGCATATTGTTGTGAAATCGTCGAAGCACCTTGCTTTTTAGAACCAGAAATGACATTCACATAAGTGGCTTTTAAAATGCGAAGAAGATCGAACCCCTTATGATGATAAAAGTTTTTATCTTCGGTATCGAGCGTCGCTTTTACCAAATAAGGAGAAATGTTTTTAAGAGAAATCCATTCTCTAGAACCGGTTCCTTGGAAGAAAAGGTTGGATTCATTATCATATAGAGAAATACTATTTGCACTTTTAATCTGAAGTTTCGGTAACATTTTCGCATAAGTATAACTACCAATAATGGTAGCGATTCCAACGACAAAAAGAATAAGCAACCATTTACATCCACGTTTGAACCATTTCATACCTTAATCTTCCTTTCAATCGTTAGTATGAAAAAAAATGTGAAAAATATGTATTCATTTTTAGGAAGTTATGCTATAATCCAAAGTAGATTTTTAAGAAGGAGCAAAATATGCCGAAAGTTTGGGTAGAAGGACAAATCACAAGTTCAAATAGCACAATGGATATCAAAGCAAAAGGTCTACTGACAAAGAAAAGGTTAACCTTTCAAAACGAAAAAGATCAAACCAAATACAGTTTTAATTTTGACATAAGTGCATTGACGAGAGAAAATGAAGAAATGGAAATGACTTATTATTTTGAAACACCAGAAGATAGTTTTGTCAGAATAAAAGAATTGAATCGTAACATGTTCCTTCCAATGGAAATAAAACGAATCGAAAAAGGGAAGAATACTTTTTTAGTCGAGTACAATCTAGAACAACAATCGTTTTTATTTACCTTGAAGATAAAGGAAATAGCGTCTAGATAAAAAAGGAGTGGGGAAAAAGTGAGTATCATAAAAGAATTAGAAAACGATGTCAAAAAAGCAGTGAACCAAGCAGGATACGAAACCAATAATGTAATTTTTGTTCCATCGGTAAGAGAAGACTTAGGTGATTATCAAATAAACGATGCCATGGCATTATCGAAAAAGTATAAAGAATCACCACAAGAGATTGCTTCGAAAATTGTTCAAGAATTAGAAAAAGATTCTCGCTTTACCAAAATAAATATTGCAGGACCTGGTTTTATTAACGTTACATTATCAGAACAGTTTTTACTGGATAGTATGAATAAATTAGGAAAAGATATCAATCATAATATTGATCGCGTAGATGGGAAAAAGATCATCATGGATTATGGGGGAGCGAACATTGCTAAAACGTTGCACGTAGGACACCTACGCTCTGCAAACATTGGAGAAGCCGTAAAACGTCTTGCGATCCTCTTGGGTCATGAAGTCATTTCGGATGTCCATTTTGGGGATATTGGAAGACAATCTGGAATGGTCATTTCCGAAATCAAAGAACGTTATCCCAATCTACCTTACTTTGATGAAACGTACAAAGGAACCTATGAGGAAGTAACATTCAATATCACGGAAGAAGAATTAGGAGAAATTTACCCACTAGCTAGTACCAAAGCCAAAGAAAACGAAGCCAAAATGGAAGAAGTCGTAACGATCACCAAAGAACTAGAAGAAGGTCATCGAGGTTACACCGCTCTATGGAACAAAATTAAAGAAGTATCGATCAAAGATATTACGCAAGTATACGAACGACTAAATACCAAATTTGATCTATTAGAAGGAGAGAGTGATTGTTACCCATATATCCAAGAAACACTCGATATCATTGAAAAAAGCGGCTTGTTGCAGGAAAGTGAAGGAGCCAAAATCGTCGAAGTAAAAAACGATACCGACGATAGTCCCATGCCTCCTTTAGTCGTCGTAAAATCGAATGGAGCCACACTTTATGCCACGAGGGATCTTGCGACCATTCATTCGCGAATCAAACGCTTTTCCCCTTCTGAAATATGGTATTTTGCCGACAATCGTCAAGCACTCTATTTCGAACAAGTATTCCGTACATCGTATTTAACAGGCTTAGTAGATCCTAATGTAAAATTAGAGTTTTCAGGCTTTGGAACCATGACGGGAAAAGATGGAAAACCATTCAAAACAAGAGACGGAGGAGTCATGACCTTAAAAGATCTCATTCAATCGATCAAAGACGAAACCTTAAAAAGAATCAATCAAGAAATCGTCTTAGAACACGAAAAAGACGATACCGCAGAAATGATCGCTATTGCCGCCTTAAAATACGCTGATTTCCTCCCATTTAGAACCAAAGACTATGTCTTTGATCCCGTAAAATTTACGGATCTAGAAGGAAAAACAGGACCATATTTACTTTATTCAACAGTAAGAATGAAATCACTACTAGAAAAATCAGGAATAGAAGAAGTATCATTTCATAAATTAAAGGGAACAACCGATCGTTATCTTGCATTAACTATATTGAAACTACCGAGAATACTCACCAAATCATTAGAAGTAAAGTCACTAAACGAAATAGCAGAATACTTATATAAACTGACGAGCATCTACAATAGTTTTTATGCTGAGAACAAAGTATTGAAAGAACAAGACGAGGACCTAAAACAAAGTTGGTTAGCACTGACCAAATTAACGTATACGATAAATAATATGCTTTTAAATACACTCGGGATAAAAGTACCAGAAAAAATGTAAAAATGCTTGCAATTATCCATAAGAAATGATATAAATTTGCTTGAGAATTTACTTCGGTAAAAGAAAAAAATTAAAGCGAATGACTTTAAATGTAGTGAAAGGAATGGACTGTTTTATGAGTATAAAAAAAATGACGAAAGAAGAATTAGAGTTACTTTCTTATAAAGATATTGCCAATTTATTAATTGAAGAAAAAGGAAAGAGGAACACCTTAGAACTTTTTAAGGAAATTGTTTCGCTATTAGAACTTCCAACCTCCATTTTAGAAACAAAAATAGGGGATTTCTATACGTCTCTTGCCACGGATAAACGCTTTGTGTTATTAGATGGAACCTGGGATTTACGAAGCCGTCATACATCGGACAAAGTGGTAATTAAAGTGGAAGAAGACGAAGAAGAAATCGATGATATTAAAGAAGAAGACTTAGAGGAAGTAGAAGAAGAGGAAGAAGACTTCGATACATCAGAAGAAGAGGATGCTTTCGATGATAACGATGATGAATTGAAAGATTTAGTAGTATTGGATGAAGAAGAACTAGAACAGTGATGGATCTAGTTTTTTTAAACCAAGAAAAGTTATTTGCGTCCCATTTTCAAGTTATGGTATAATACTTAAGTATTTACGTAAGAAAAAGAAAGGAGAACCGATATGATCGAACGATTGGAAGCAACCGAAAAAAGATATGTGGAATTAACCGAAGAATTGATGAAAGAAGAAGTGCTAAGTAACATTAACAAAACAAAGGAATTATCCAAAGAATTATCGGATCTAGAAGAATTAGTAACTTCTTATCGAAATTATAAAAAATTAGTAAAAGAAATGGAATCGACCAAAGAAATGGTCAAAGATAAAGAATTAGGGGAAATGGCCCAAGAAGAGCTCGTGAATTTAGAAGAACAGAAGAAAAAACTAGAATCGACGCTAGAGTATTTATTAATTCCAAAAGATCCAAACGACGGAAAGAATGTTGTCGTCGAAATAAGAGGTGCTGCTGGAGGAGATGAAGCCAATATTTTTGCGGGCGATTTGTTTCATATGTATACAAAGTATGCCGAAAAAGAAGAATATCGTTACGAAGTGTACAATTCAGTCGATGGCGAAGCAGGAGGATTTAGTCAAATTGAATTCATGATTAAAGGAAAAGACGCTTATCGAAAATTGAAATACGAAAGCGGAGCACATCGTGTCCAACGAGTACCAGCGACCGAATCCCAAGGCCGAATTCAAACCTCAACAGCTACCGTATTGGTCATGCCCGAAGCAGAAAATGTCGATGTTGAGATTGATGAAAAGGATATTAAAGTGGATGTTTATCGTTCTAGTGGTGCAGGAGGACAACACGTAAACACAACCGATAGTGCCGTTCGTATGACTCACTTACCGACAGGAATCGTCGTAACGTGCCAAAATGAACGAAGCCAAATCAAAAATAGAGAACGTGCCTTAGCCATGCTCAAGACAAAAATTTACGAAGAAAAATTAAGAGAACACGAACAAGAATCAGGAGCAATGCGCCGTAGTAAAATCGGAACTGGTGATCGCTCAGAAAAAATTAGAACGTATAACTACCCTCAAAATCGAGTAACAGACCATCGCATTGGCTTTACCACCAAACAACTAGATCGCGTTATGGAAGGAGCTCTCGACGACATTATTGAAGCACTCATTTTAGAAGATCAAAAAAGATCGTTAGAAGGAAAAGAAGAATGACCATTGAAGAAGCCATCGTCGAAGGCCAAAAATACCTTCATAAAGATCAAGTAAAACTATTACTCTCATCCATCTTAGAATATAACCCCTTAGAACTATACAATCATCTAAAAGAAGAATTATCTGATCAAGGAAAACAAACGTATCAACATTTGCTAGGGGGAGCAAAAAACAATAAACCTCTTCAGTATCTTATGGGAACAGTATCGTTTTACGGGTTCGAATTCAAAGTCGATGAAAACGTGTTAATTCCTCGTTTTGAAACCGAAGAGTTAGTAGAACAAACGTTAAAATTAATCGATCAAAAAAAGAAAAAGCACCTAAAAGTAATCGATCTCGGCTGTGGAAGTGGCGTCATTGGCATTACGTTAAAAAAATTTCGCCCCTCCCTCGATGTCACGTTGCTAGATATCAGTAAAGATGCCCTTCGTATCGCCAAAGAAAATGCCCAACGGTTAAATGTAGAAGTAACAGTGAAAGAAGGAAACATGCTCGATAATGAAACGGAAACATACGATGTTATTATATCGAATCCCCCATATATTAAAGAGAAAGAAGAACTAGACAGCATAGTCTATCAAAATGAACCTCACATTGCCTTATTTGGAGGAAAGGATGGGTTAGATTACTATCGCCAAATTTTAAAAGAAGTCCCATCGCATGTAAAAGAAGACTATATAGTAGCATTTGAAATGGGAATGAATCAAAAAGAATCGTTAGTAAAACTAATCGAACAATCCCTAAAAAATGTCAAAATTGAAGTAAAAAATGATTTAGAAGGTCGAAATCGAATGGTTTTTGTCACCTCAAAAGAAGTATAAAAAAGAAAGTCCCTTATCATGATTAAGATGAAAGGGGCTTTTATATGAAAAAAGGAATCGTTTTCGTCTTAATAATACTAAGTATCTTATACTGTGTAAAGGTAAATGCCAAGGAGATCATCATCCCAGACCGTGCCATTCGCTTACGAGTAATCCCCAATAGCAACACCACGAAAGATCAATGGATTAAAACGGAAGTAAGAAAAGAAGTGGAACAAAAAATAGCGAGTATCCTAAAAGATGTACACAATGAAGTGGAAGCACGAGAAATTTTAAAAAAAGAACTACCAGAATTGGAAGTCATCGTAGAACAAACATTAGAACAAAACCAAATTGCCCAAAGTTTCAAAGTAGAGTATGGCATGAACTATTTTCCCAAGAAGAACTATAAAGGAGTCATCTATGAAGAAGGGTACTATGAGTCTTTAGTTATAACCTTAGGAAAAGGGGAAGGGGACAATTGGTGGTGTGTTCTCTTTCCACCTCTTTGCCTCCTAGAAGCCGAAGAAACCGATGAACGAGAAGAAGTAGAATACAAATTCTTTGTCAAAGAATTATTGGATCGTTTTTTTAAGAATGAAAAGTAACCCAAGTTAGTATGCTAGTATAGGAGGTATCCTAACTTGGAAATGGAATTGGAATTGGAATTGGAATTGGAATGCTAATGAAAACGATCATGATGGGAGTAGGCTTATCAATGGATGCCTTCTCCTTATCCATCTTATATGGAACATTAAACTTATCCAAAAGAAAACAAAAGATGTTGGCACTCATCGTAGGAATGTATCACTTTCTAATGCCCTGTCTCGGTAACATCACAGGAAAATTATTTTTATCGAATCTCTTTTTACAGGTAGAGTATTTAGTAGGAACCATTTTTCTACTATTATCCATTCAAATGGTATGCTCTTTAAAAAAACAAGAAGAATTAACCATCTTAACCAATATTTTCTCCCTTTTATTATTTGGTTTTACAGTAAGTATCGATAGTTTCTCAGTAGGAGTAGCATTAGGTGCCCTACAGTACAATTTGTGGCTATCGTGTATCACCTTTTCGATTACGAGTATGGCTTTCACTTACACGGGGTTAAAAATAGGAACCACGTTTAGTGATCGCTACGGCAAATATGCCACTATCTTAGGAAGTATCATCTTGTTTTTCCTTGCTCTTTCTTACTTTTTTTAAACAATACTGTCAAATGGCAGTATTTTCGTTTGACAAATAATAAAAAGTTGATATGATTAAACTAGGTGATAAAATGCTAGAAAATAGTAAAAAAATGTTACAAGAAGCCAAACAAAATCATTATGCCATCCCTCATTTTAACATCAACAATTTAGAGTGGGCGAAGTACATATTAGAAGAATGTGAAAAAGAAAAAGTACCAGTAATATTAGGGGTAAGTGAAGGTGCAATAAAGTATATGGGAGGGTATCGTACCGTAACAGCATTGGTAAAAGGACTGATGCAAGATCTATCGATTCAAATTCCTGTATGTCTACATTTAGATCATGGTCAAAGTATCGAAAGTTGCAAAGAAGCAATCGATGCCGGTTTTACTTCTGTCATGATTGATGCATCAAGGTATAAATTAGAAGAAAATATCCAAAAAACCAAAGAAGTTGTCACATATGCCCACGAAAGAAACGTCACGGTAGAAGCAGAAATTGGTCACATTGGGGGAAGTGAAGATGACCTTGTCCAAGAGACATTCCATGCTAAATTAGAAGAGTGCATCGAACTATACGAAAAGACAAATATCGATTCTCTAGCGCCTGCCTTAGGAAGTGTCCACGGGTTCTATAAAGGAGAGCCAAATTTAAACTTTATCGTCATGAAACAACTAGATGAAAAACTCCCCATTCCTCTCGTCTTACATGGCGGTACAGGAATTCCCAAAGACCAACTCGTAAAAGCCATCTCTTGCGGAATAAATAAAATTAATATAAATACAGAACTTCAATCTGTATGGAACAAAGCAGTAAGAACGTATATCGCCCAAGAACAGAATGTTTATGATCCTCGCAAAATAATTGGAAGTGGTGAAAAAGCCATCAAAGAAAAAATAAAAGAACTAATTGCGATTATGGCACCCCATCAGGTGGAAACAAAATAGGTAAGTATAATACAATATAGTATAAGAAACTTTGGAGGTAAGGATGAAAACATTAGAAATTATGGGTGGCGAAGAATTGTCGGGAACCATTAGAATCAGTGGTGCAAAAAATAGTGCCGTTGCCTTAATCCCTGCAGCAATCTTGGCAAACGATCAAGTAACAATATGTAACGTACCAGAGATAACAGATACAGACGCCTTAAGTGAAATATTAGAATATTTAGAAGTCGATGTAAAAAGAGCTAGCGAAAGCATGGTTATCGATCCTAAAAACATGAAAAATAAAATTATTCCTGAAGAGATATCCAAAAAACTAAGAGCATCTTACTATTTTTTAGGAGCATTGTTAGGAAAGTATAAAAAAGCCAAAATGTATTTTCCTGGTGGTTGCAATATTGGAACACGCCCGATCGATTTACATTTAAAAGGGTTTGAAGCACTAGGAGCGACCGTAACCCAAGAAGAAAATTGTTATACAGTAGAAGCAGAAGAATTGCATGGAGCAACTATTTATTTAGATATTGCTTCCGTCGGAGCAACGATCAACATCATGTTAGCAGCAACCAAAGCCAAAGGAATGACCATTATCGACAATGCGGCCAAAGAACCAGAAATTGTCAATGTCGCAACGTTTTTAAACAATATGGGAGCAAACATAAGTGGAGCAGGAACGTCGACGATCAAAATAAAAGGGATCGACGAGTTACACGGATGTTATCATGAAGTCATACCTGATCGTATTGAAGCAGGAACTTACATGATTCTAGGAGCCTTATGTGGCAAATATTTAAAAATAGACAACATCATACCCGAACATTTAGAATCGCTAATATCCAAATTCATAGAATTAGGTGTCGATATCGAAGTGGGTCAAGATTATTGTTTAATAAATAAGAAAAATGGATATCGCCCAACCAATATAAAAACATTAGTATATCCAGGTTTTCCCACTGATTTACAACAACCATTTATGGTTCTATTGACACAGTGTAAAGGAAAATCGACGATTGAAGAGACAATTTGGGAAAATCGCTTTATGCATGTACCTTATTTAAATACGATGGGAGCAAACATCGTTGTCGAAGGGAAAAAGGCCACCATCATCGGTCCCACCGAATTAAAAGGAAGCAAAACAGAAGCAACGGATTTAAGAGCAGGAGCAGCTTTAGTGATCGCTGCCTTAAAAGCTAAGGGCCCAACCACGATAACAAATGTCGAACATATTTTAAGAGGATACGAGGAAATAGTAGAAAAACTGACAAATGTTGGTGCTAAAATAGAGATTAAAGAAATATAGTATAAATAGATAATCTCTATTTTTTTGTTGGTTAAAAGGATTGGTGATAGCAAACTATGAAACATAAAAAATTGATCGTAAGTTTAATCTGTTTTGTTGTGATCTTTATCATTTATTTAATGAATGTCGATAAAAAAATAAATTATATCGCTTTAGGTGATTCGTTAGCCAAAGGACAAAATCCCTATGGAGAAATCGGTTATGGATACGCGGACTATGTAGCAAACTATTTAGAAAGAAGTGAATTATTAACGTTTTATACCAAAGAATATGCCATAAGTGGAGCTCGAAGTAAAGATTTAAAAGAAGATATTGAAAACAATAAGAAAATAATGGTCGATGGCAAAGAATTATCGATTAAAGTTGCTCTTCGCCAAGCAGACTTAATAACAGTATCGATCGGTGCAAACGATTTTTTATCCCAACTAAATTGGAAAAACATCGATCTCGAATTCGTTAAAGTAGAGAAATTAAAGGAAAAGTTAATCCCCATTTACGAAAGTGTCGACGAAACCTTAAAAGAAATTCGAAAGTATGGAAAAAACAATATTATTGTCATTGGTTATTATAACCCCCTTCCTCGAGCAACAGCGCTATTCAAAAGTCAAATAGATGACTTATTTCAAGAAATAAATCGACAGTATCAAAAAATATGCAACAAGTACGATATGTACTATATCGATTTGTATTCTCTCTTTCAAAAAAATCAAGAGTTTCTCCCTAATCCGATCGATATTCATCCCAATAGCAAAGGTTACGAAGCCATCTCGCGACAGATCATCGATATTTTAGAGCAAAAA
>CAZJKO010000027.1:0-15271 GCA_964546995.1 uncultured Muribaculaceae bacterium
ATCTACTGAAAGTAAATTGAGTGCTTTTCTCTTATTATAGATTACTACTTTACTAGAGTAAAAAGTAAGGCTATTAGTAAGAAGATAATTAGAACAAGAGATAAGATTAAGAAATCTTTCTTATGCATATCATCAGCCTCCTTTCTTACGAAAGTTGGCAAGCACTCAACTGTTAATATATTCCCTAGACAAATTATACTAAAATATTTATTATAGAACAACGAATTTAACTAAATTTCGTCAATTTAGTAAACACACTTGTATATTGACATCATCAATGAACGTGTGCAATGAATATTATCATATTTTATTTTTAGGATAAGGAGCATATGATAAATATTCATCGTTTTCATCTTTGATCCAATAACCAAACTTTCCTACTATTCTAATTGGTTTCTCTAATGGCCTAAGTTGTAATTTTTTTGTATTTGAAGCTTTTGCTCCTTCAGCTAGAGAAGTTGTTATATGTGGAACTTTTAATACATCTAAATTTTGTTCATCATAATTTATATAATATGGTATTAACTCTTCAGGAAGTGATATTTGAAATCCACTGTTCATACCATCGTTTCCATAGCCAATAAGAAAAACTGCAAAACTTTTACCAACTATGTCATTAAATAGGAAGTAATATAATATTAGCTATTGATTTTTTGAAAGAATTGTTTACACTATAGTTAGTTAAGTATATTATTAATTATTTCTTTTGTCCAAAGAGTTGTTGTGCTTCTCTCTTGGGCGCTAGATTGATTGTTACTAAAATAACAAACGTACTGGATAGCAGTGCGTTTTTTGTTTATGAATATATTAGAAAACGGATATAAAAGAAAAATGGCATATGAAATGAAATCATAAAATTGCCCAGACTGAATCATTATTGATTCAACCACTTTTTATAAACAACAATGACAAATGAAAGAAACTTAAAAATTCTACCAAAAGTAGAGTATAACGGAAAAAAAGGAAAGCGCTTTTGTTGTATAATGTAATTGTGAGGAGGAGTAAAATGAAAAATAGTGATTTTGGCAATTATTTGTATCAACTTCGAAAAGAAAATAATCTAACGCAAAGATTTGTTGCGTATCAACTTAATGTAAGTGATAAATCCGTTAGCAAGTGGGAGATGGGAAAATCAAAACCAAATTTGGAAAAACTGAAAACATTATCCGCATTATATAATGTTCCTTTCGATGAATTGTTAGATAATCAAGAGGAAGAGAATAAAATAAAAATAAGTAAAATTGTTTTAACGGGTGGACCATGTGCAGGTAAAACCACTGCATTAACGTGGATTAATAATTATTTTTCTAAAAGAGGTTATACAGTACTATTTGTCCCTGAAACCGCAACGGAATTAATTACAAACGGAGTAGCACCTTGGACTTGTAAAACAAATTACGATTATCAAACGTTTCAAATTAAACTACAAAAAATGAAAGAACAAATATTTGATGATGCTGCGAAAACGATGAAAAACGATAAGATACTGATTGTATGTGATCGAGGAATATTAGATAACAAAGCATATATGAAAGAGGTGGAATTTAAAAGAATATTAAAAGAATTTGGAACGAGTGAAACAAAAGAAAGAGATGACTATGACGCTGTATTTCATCTTGTAAGTGCAGCCAAAGGAAAAGAAGATTTCTACACTCTTGCAAATAATACTGCAAGAACGGAAAGTATAGAAGAAGCGAGAAATTTAGATGACAAAATTATCTCAGCATGGACAGGGCATCCTCATTTTAGAATTATAGACAATAGCACGGAATTTGAAGAAAAATTAGAAAGAGTACTAAAAGAAATTGCTTCGTTTCTAGGAGAACCAGAACCTTTTGAAATAGAAAGAAAATTCTTAATATACTATCCAAATATAAAAGAATTAGAGAAAATGCCAAATTGTACTAAGGTTAATATTGTGCAAACGTATTTAAAAAGTGATGATGATGCAGAAAGAAGAGTTAGAGCAAGGGGTATTGATGGCGATTATCTCTACTATTTAACGGAAAAAAGAAAAATATCAAACTTAAAAAGAGTGGAAGTAGAAAGAAAACTTACCCAAAATGAATACTTAGCATTATTAATGGAGTCAGATAATAAATTGCATGCTATCCATAAAACGAGATACTGTTTATCAGAAAACAATCAATACTTCGAAATTGATATATATCCCGAATGGGACAATCAAGCCATAATGGAAATTGAATTATGCAGTGAAGAGGAAGTGATAAAAGTTCCCAGTTGGATAAAAATAAAGAAAGAAGTAACAGATGATGAAAGTTATAAAAATTATCAAATGGCAAAAGAAATGCCTAAGCAATTAATTAAAACGAGAGGAAAATAAAATAGAAAGAGAAAACATCTAATATATTTCAAATAGATCTCCTAACATTTTTTCATAGATATCAGTAGATGGTTACGGAACCTCTGATTTCAAGTTGTAACATAATAACACTCATGTTATAATAAAGGTAATAAGGAGAAATGAGTTATGCTTAAAATGTTCAAAATGAAATTGATTATGACATTTGTAGTAGCAGTTATCATGGGAGATACAACAACGATGTTGCCGATATTTTATAATGAGTATGGTACAATAAAAACTCCTCAAATATTCAACATAAGAAATGTAACAACAAAATCCAAAAGAACTTATCAATCGGAAAATGCAAAAGATGCAACTTTATTACCAGATATAGAGATTTCTCAAGATAACACAGTGAATACAAATAAGCAAGAGTCCATTTATTCTAAACCAGAAGTGGCAAATCACATCGATGATGTAGCTCCTAGTTCTAAGTTAGAAGAACAAAATAGCATAAATGCTATTGAAAACCCAACGGATAAGGTTGAACCGAAAGAGGAAAATAACATCAATATAGAGAATCAAGAAAGCACAAATAAAGTGTTAGAGAAAGAAATACCAACCATTTATTATGATAAAACAACGATGATTTATGATAATGATAATGTCACTTTATTAAGGGTAGAATACTACGTAAACAATAGTCTCATCTACTATTCTGTTGTAGAACAGTTTGATGCTACAACAAAGTCGTATGTGGAAAAGATTTATCAATGTAATCGTGAGACAAATATCGATTCTCTAGTACGAATAGATGTATATACCAATGGTAATTTAGTAACGACATATTAATTTGTTATAGTAGATATCACCTAAATCACTCCAATCAAATTAGGTGATATTTTATTTTAATCTATTTTCGTTTATAATAAAATAAGAATAGTAAGATGAGTAAAAATTGTGTATATTGATAGAAGCAAAACTCATACTAAAAATAGAATAATGAATAGGAGAAAGCCATGAAAAAAGTAATATACATATTGACAGGTCTCGTAGTTGTCATTGGAACAATACTATTGTTGAGACCAAAACAATTGTTAGAAGAAGAACAAAAACCGACGTACAAGAAAGAAATTGGGACTGTTTTAGCTTGTCAAAATGATCAAGTGACCCTATTAGGAAAAGATCTAGGCATTTATACCATATCTATGAAAGAGTTTGATGGTGAAATAGGACAAGACATCGAGATAGAATATGAAAAAGAATGGAAGAAAAATCAAAAGGTTCAAGAAATTACTGTCATATCAACTAAAACATTACAAAAGGAAGACGACCAGACAAAAATCTTTGAAATATGGAACGATAAAGGAATGTTTTCTTCCCATTATAACTTAGCATATCAAAAACTAAAAACGATGACACTCGACGAAAAAATAGGGCAGTTGTTATTAGTTCGGTACCCAGAGAAAAATCAAAAAGAAATATTAAATACCTACCATTTTGGAGGATATCTCTTCTTTGCAAAAGATTTTAAACATAAATCACAAGAAGAAGTAAAAGAAATGATTCGAGTACTACAAGAAAATACGGAAATTCCGCTTTTAACAGCCGTGGATGAAGAAGGGGGAAAAGTGGTTCGTATTAGTAGTAATAAGAAGTTGCGAGAAGAACCGTTTTTATCTTCGAGAGAATTATATCAATTGGGAGGATTTGAACGAATCAAACAAGATACGATCGAAAAGAGTAATTTGTTGTATGATTTAGGAATCAATCTCAATTTAGCACCTGTTGTCGATGTGTCGACGGACCCGGACGATTATATGTATAGAAGATCATTAGGAGAAACTAGTAGTGTTACTTCCACCTATGCAGAAACAGTCATTGCAGCAAGCAAGAACATGGGGGTATCCTATACGTTGAAACATTTTCCTGGCTATGGAAATAACTTAGATACCCACCAAACGGGAACGAAAGACGAAAGGACATATCAAGAGATCGAAACCAACGATTTACCACCTTTCAAAGCAGGAATTAAAGCAGGTGCCGAAGCAATATTAGTTAGTCACAATACGGTAACAAGTATCGATCCAGAAAACCCAGCTTCTCTTTCGGTAAATATCCACAATCTTCTTCGTCACGAGTTAGACTTTACCGGAATAATCATTACGGATGATCTTTATATGGGAGCAGTTTCGAATATCGAAGAAGTAACGGTAAAAGCAATTTTAGCAGGAAATGATCTCATCATCACAACAGACTATGAAAAAAGCATTGCCTCCATCAAACGAGCAATTGAAGAAAAAAGGATTCCAGAAACACTAATCGATCGGTTAGCTTTCCGTATTTTATCATGGAAAGCAGCAAAAGGGTTAATAAAATAAAGCCACGAAGATTTTTCTTCATGGCTTTTCTTATGTCAAAATAAATCTTTATGGGAAGGAATAATTCTAAGAATTTTCCCATCTTTATCTTTGATTACAACTACATACTTCATTACTACAATTTCCTCCTATGATAAAAAAGAGCATATCATAAAAGAAAGTGTTTCGGTAAAATTTTGCGTGAGATGTCCTATTTTTTGCGCGAAATGAATTTTAATGATCGCGATTGGTGAATTCTCGTTTATATTCGTAGAGTTCATCCATCACATGTTCGATCATTGTTTTTTTCTCCTTTTCGCTTAAATTCTCAAAAGGAACTTGGGAGACTAAATCGACGCTATATAGATCACCTTTGTAAATGTGTGTCGTAAAGACGGTATCTCTATTATCCTGTTGTTTTAAATCTTTAAAAATAATATCTTCATTGACATGAAAATAATTGGCAATGTTTACGATCATATCCATATTTGGTGTACGAAGTCCTTTTTCCCAATGACTAATAGAACCTAAACTAACGCCTAATTGTTTTGATAGAGCTTCCTGAGTAATCCCTCTTTTTTCTCTCAGATATTTCAAATTAGTAGAAAAGAAATTATCCATACAAACCTCCTTTATATAATTAGATTATACACGTAGCACACGGTAAAGTCAAAACGAGGGAAGCGAGAAGAAAAAGTCTTGTTTTTATACAAGATGTATAGTAATATAGAATTATAGTATAATAGAGCAAAGTTGTAATTTTTTTTGCTCCAAAACTATACAAAACGTATAAGTAGGTGGTAGTATGTTTGAAAAAAAATGGAAAAAGTGGTTGAAAGAATTTCTTCTTTTTCTCATATTATCTCTAATAGCCATAGTTCTCACTCAACTGTGGTTATGGCGCTTAGAATCGTTGGGAATGGTCTCGTGAACTTTGGAAAGTAGAACATCGTCTAAACAATCTCGATATTTATTAGAAAGACAAGGGTAGGTTTCACCGTTATCAAAAGTGACCGTCTTTTGATTTTTATCAACATATAACACACGATTAGGATTAACAAAATAAGAACGGTGCGTTTGAACAAGTTGATTCTTGAAAAGTTTGACGGTTTCTTTTAATGTTTTGCTAAGATTGAACGTTTCTACGTCCGTATAAATAGTGGATTTTCTTCCATATTTACTCATCGTAACAAATAAAACTTTTTGAAATGGAATTTTATAAAGTCTATTTTGATCGTTAAACGTAATAGGTGGATTTTTAGAAGACATTTTAACCGCTTGTGTTAAACGATCATATAAAATAGTACCAAACTCTTCATTTTTTTGAATAAAGGCAAAATACATAAGAACACTATTTAACACTTCATCACGGAACGTCTTTTTATAAGCCGTAACAAAGATAATGATGCTCTCTGAATCTTGGCGTCTAATTTCTCTTGCAATATCAATTCCTCGAACAGGACTCATTTGCATATCGAGAATGTAAATTTTATTCATCAAATTCTGATTGATGAGATCTGCTAGTTCATCATTGTAACCATCAAAAACATGCTTATGGTATTCCAAATTCGTATCAAACATAACCCGATCAGTAATCTCTTTTATCTTTTCTCTAAAATCATAGTGATCTTCACAAATAATAACATGATACATAACGGCACCTCTACTTCCAACCATATCTTAATCGTTATAATTTTACCATTTATTGGAAATGGATTCAATGTCTTATTTCGGCTCATAAAAATCTTTCATTTTCATATAATAAAATAGGTGATTAGATGTATAAATTAGCTCCACTTCCATACGATTATAACGATTTGGAACCATATATAGATGAAAGAACGTTAAACATTCATCGGAATGGACATCACCAAAAATATCTCGATAATTTGAATGCACTATTAACGAAAAATCACTATGATTATCGCCACCACGAAGAAGAATTGATCGATTATTTAGAGGAATTTCCACTCGAAGTTCGCGATGACATTTTATATAATTTAGGTGGTGTAATCAATCACAATCTCTATTTCGATAGTATGAGTCCCAAATACCAAAACACCCCTACAAATGAATTAAAAGAAGCCATTGTATTAGAATTTGGTTCCATCGAAAACTTTGAACGAGAATTTTTAAAAAAAGCCAATCAACTAGTAGGCTCTGGATATACGTTTTTAGTTCTAAATAAACAAGGAAAATTACAATTGATTAATTTGAGTAACCAAGAAACCCCTTATTATTATGGCTTTTACCCCATCATTGCGTTAGATCTTTGGGAACATGCCTATTATCTAAAACATCAAAATCGAAAAGATCAGTATTTAAAAGATTTTTTTGCTGTCATCGACTATGATAAAGCCGACAAAAGATATGTAGAAGCCAAAAGAAAACTAGAACATATTGCTTAATGATAAAAAAAGAGCTATCATGGAACAAGGTGATAGTATGAAAAAGAAAACAATTTTAAAACCAACGATCAAAAAACAATTGCAAACGTTTACTGACGAATTATTAGAGCAAGATTATATTGAACACTGTTTATTTTCGAAAGAAATAGAATCGCTTTCTTTTGAAGAAAAAGAATTTGTCGGATGTCGTTTTGAAAATATCGTATTTAACGAAAATGCTTTTTATAAAGTCGATTTTATCGATTGTGAATTTCTTCACTGTGATCTATCCAACTTAGATGTATCCAAAAGAAGTATTCATCGTGTAACATTTGATCATTGTAAATTAGTAGGAACGGATTTTTCAAATGCATCACTTCAAGATGTAACTTTTTTAACATGCAATGTATCTTATGCTAATTTTGCTCAAGCAGATCTTTTTGATACGTTATTTCAATTTAGTTCGCTTAAAGCAGCAAGTTTTCAAAATGTAGCATTTAAAAATCTAATCTTACAAGAATGTGAATTAAATGAGAGTGAATGGCATCATACCAATTTAGCAGGATTAGATTTGCGTGAAAATAGAATAGAAGGAGCCCGTTTTACAAAGGACCAATTAAAGGGAGTAATAGTGACAAGTGAACAGGGACTTGAGTTGTTAACGTTATTTGATATTGTCCTATTAGATGAAGAAAGAAAAATGAATTTAGATTGAAAAAGAAGGAAAGTTATGGTATAGTTATCATAGGGTGATAACATGTTTATTAAGAGTTATTATGAAGAAATTGTATGGTTTGTTCTAATTCCTTTATTTATTGTATTGATTGTATTTGGACTAGCTTTGATTATTACCTCGCGAAAGAAAAATAAACAGAATGAAGGACTCTATAATTATCGGGCAAACTTTTGGAGTTCGATGATAGGAATTCTCTTTGGAGCATCCCTTCTAGCTGTATCCATTGGCTTTTCGTATACGTTTATAAAAACCATCTATTTAAATCATCTCGAAGCAAATTATCCATTTGTCTTAATTCTTCTTTACCTTTTTCCACTGGTACCATTTGGTTTTCTCATTTACTTTATCGTCCATCTCATGAAAACCTTAAAGTATTCTGATAAAGTAACAGAAGAAAAAAAAGAGGAAGATTTATGGATAGAAGAAGGAGAATAAAATGAAAACAAAAGAAAAAAGAAAAAAAGATATTGTCGATATTTTAGTTTATATGGCTATGGTATGTTTTATGTTATTGATCATCTTACCACCTGTCCTTCGTTTAGTTATGCCAAAAGAAGAAGAGCAATTTACGAAAGATGAAGTTGCAGCCCTCATCTGCAATAAGCAGGATACCTATGATGCCTACTTGTTAAAAACGACAATACGAACCAATTATAAAAACGATCAACCCATGATGATTAAAATGACTTTTACGGATACATCGGGAATGGAAAACCCTTATCAAATGATCATAGATCAATTAAAAGCAATGAATGGTATACTAACAGAAGAAAAAGATGGCTTGATTAATATAACGATCCCAGAATCCGTATTAAATCAAAATATCGATAACTCCATATTAAAAAACTATGGAAAAGAACTAAAAACACAACAGGAATATTACGAACAAGAAGGAATGACCTGTGCAAAATATTAAAGGACGCAAAAGTTTGCGTCTTTTTCCATGTTTGTAGGAGCGCACTTTCTAACTTTTGCATATAAAAATAATAAGGGAGGAAGTGTGAATTAAATGGATATATTGGTAACCGAAAAATTATGGGATTTGTTATTGATTAGTTTAACCTTTTCTATCTTTTTAATGGCTTTAATTCAAAAAATCAAATCGTTAGAAGAAGTAAGAAAACCATGGCAAGTGTTATTGTTGAACCTATTCTTTTCATTTACGATGGGTATTCCCTTTGGCATGGAGTTTTTTGCATTACCACTAGATCAAGCCATATGGATTGGTGTCTTTGGCTTCATTGGTGCACCTAGCATATATGAGGTATTGAAAAGTCAAAACATCATTAATTATACCCCGAAAACAACAAAAAAAGATTATGTTTGTGTTCCAATAACCAACGAAATACCAAGATAAAAGGCCTCTACGAGGTCTTTTTTGTCCATAGATCTTGTAATAAAGCAAGAAAAGAGAATAGAAAAAAGGTAATGATCAAAATAAATAGTAAACCACGAAGCGGAATCGCAAGGCGATGGCTTAAAAATAGTAAAATGACTAACGTAATAGCGAAGAGAATTTGTGGCTTTGGTAGAGCAAAAGAAGCAATGCCAGTCTTTAAGAATTGCAAAAGAAACGAAAGAGTAACCGTAATATCGAAAAACCATTGGATAGAAAGAATTCCTTCTACTCGTTCAATAAAATGAAAATAAGAAATTTTCTTTAAAATAGCCGTTTCTGGATAAGAAAAATAAGTAGCAAGATCAATTCCTAAATTTCCAAGAATAACGAGAAACACAAGAAAAATGGAAAAACAGGCCAAAAGATAGCCAAAGATAGTGGCTTTTGTAAGGTTCTTATGGCTCCTTACGTGTTCGCTTGGGACAAGTGTAAGTAAAAAAAGAGGAACGCTACTAGCTAGCGAATAAAGGAAAGCACTCTCTAAAGTAGCAGGAAAAGAATGATGGAAAAACGGTTTTAATAAATGGGGATCAAATTGTGGGGATAGACCAATCAAACTTAAGAAAAAAAGGAACAACCAGATAAACCCAAATATTTCAGCGCATCTAGCAATCGTTTCAATTCCATTTTTACTCATCACATAAAAGGTGACAAGAAGCGAGATCAAGATAATGAAATAACTGGTATCTTTTAAATAGTTGATACAAACGTAACTAGCGAGAGACGAAAGAAGAAAACTCCCCAAAAAAACACTCGAAATCAAAATAATAATTTTTAAAAGAAACGCAAAAGGGGAAGAAAATCTTACATCGATGAATTCAAAAATAGGACGTCCTCTTTGTCTTTTTCTAAGAAAAGAAAAAAGGATCAAAGGTAGAAGACCAATGAGTGTACCAATAAAAATACTAATGAGAGAACTTTCTTTGCTGATAGATAAAACAAGGGGAATAAGCCCTGTAATAAGAAACGATCTCGTCATAAAAAAAGTTAGAATAACTGATTGAAATAACCCAATTCGCGTCTTTTTCATGATTCTTCTCCTTTTTGATTTGAATTTAAAAGCATATTAAGATGAACATCGATATCGAATGTTACATGAGAAAACAAATGATGCTTGATGGTTTGGTAATAAGATGGATTTTCTTTCCGAATAAAACTAGCAAATCCTAAAAAATTGGTTTGCTCCGTTTGTGCTTTTGTTAAAAGAAGCAAGATTTGCGTCTTGAGGTAATCTTCACACTCTTTCAACACCTCTTGACGATTTTTGTTTAACCGATTTAAAACTAAAATCACATTCCCATCTACTTCATAGGTAAAGTGATCGTTCTTTACGTTCTTTCTCGTATGGATAAAGTCACTTTTTACAATAATATCGTGATTGGAAAAAGAAAAAGATAGATTATTTCCTTTGTTTTCTAAAATGTTATAAATGCGAGACTCCTCTTTCGTAAGAAACGATATTTTGGTTTTCTCTTTAAAATAAGCATAACCATCTGCTTCTATCGTACCTTGATCGAGTTTGATGACAGGTAATATAGGATCTATCCCATCTTCGAATACACGTCTTGCAAAATCTTCAAAACGAAGAAAAGAAGTAATTCCATATTCTTCTTCATTAATCGAAATCAAATCTTGAATAGAAGAGGTGTGACTAGTATCAGAAAGAATCTCTTTAGGAGAACAGTCTTTGGTTAGAATGGTAAGAAAAGAACCACGTGCTTCATCATTTTTAAGAAAAAAGTCGATGGTCGAATCGAGATCTTCCTCTAATACCTCCTTACTGAGTAAGAGCACTTCTAAATGGGAAAGATAGATTTTTTTAGAAGACTTCAAATAGAGATTATCGATCGCTTCGGAAATTGTCGATCCCGTTGCTTCATAAAATTTACGCATTTCTTCTTCATCATCTTCATTCTTTTTGGCATCGATCATATTGAGCGTAACCAAAAAAGTATCTTCTATTTTCTCAATTCCCATCGTTTCGATGATTCCCAGTTCATTTAATTCGGTATAATTGATACATCCTGTAAAAAAGATCATCATAACAAAGAGAAACAACATTTTTTTATACATGATTATCGACCTCGAATTCTATTTTTTGTCGTTAAAAGAGGATTTCTTTTTTTGATTTTGCCATTGTTAGGAGTTTTAATAATGGCATCTTTTTGTTCACTTAAAATAATAGGGGCAAACGGTGCTAAATAGGGTTTACCGAAGGTATGTAAACTAGCTAACCGGGAAAGAAGGAGGACACCACCAAGATAGACACCATATAAACCGAAGACGGTAGCAAAGATCATCATGATAAACCGCCACCACCTAACCGCAGAAATTAATTCGACGGAAGAAAAGACAAGTCCGCTAATGGCCGAAATGGAAGTGACGATGATCATGATAGGAGAAACGATCCCAGCACTAACAGCAGCATCCCCTAAGACCAAGCCCCCTAAAATCGATACAGCAGTTCCCATATTGGAAGGCATTCGAGTATCACTCTCCCGCAAAATTTCAAACGAAATACTCATAAGCAGAGCTTCAATTAAGGCAGGAAAGGGAACACTTTCTCGCTGCATGGAGAAACTGATCAACAAATGAAGGGGAATCGCATCGTGATTGTGTGTCGTAATGGCAATGTAATAAGCCGGAATAAAAATAGCAATAAAGAAAGCAAGCAAGCGAATAATACGAATAAAAGTAATGTTGATCGGCTTTTGATAATAATCATCTGTCGTATGAAAAAAATCGATAAAAAAACTAGGAACAATCAAAACGTAAGGACTATTGTCGACCAAAATAACAATCTTTCCTTCGAGTAAACTCATCGCCGCTCGATCTGGTCGTTCGGTAGATAACACCGTCGGAAAAATAGGATTTGCTTTAACCTCCAAACGTTCTTTCAAATAACCGCTATCTAAAATACCATCGATAGTAATAGAATCTAATTTGTCGATAACATCCGAAAGAAGATCATCCTCTACAATGTTTTCCATATATAAAACGCCAACTTTCGTCTGACTCTCTTTTCCAATCGTCTTTGTCTTCATCCACAAATGAGAACTTTTAATTCTCCGACGAATAAGCCCTAAATTCGTATTAAAGTGTTCATTAAAAGCATCTTTTGGTCCTCTGATCGTCGGTTCGTCACTCGCTTCACTAATGCCTCGATTGAGTCCTGCTCGAACTTCGATAGCAAGTGTTTGATTGGGTAACAAAACAATCGCAAAACCACTATATAAAAGCGTTAAAATCTCTTGGTAATCATCGACTTCTTTAATGTTATTATCGGGAAGGTAAGAAGAAAGATAAGAGAAAAAATCAAAAGAACCTACCTCGTTTAACACTCTCGTAATGGCTCTTAAAATATAATCGTTAATTGCATTCGTATCCGTAAGCACCTCATTAGAAATAACGGTGATCTGTTGTGCTCCAACAAGCAACGGTTTAAAAATAAAATCATCACTATTTCCCGTATCTTTCTTAATTCTCTCCACCAAATCCTGCATATGTTATCCACCTACTTTAATCTTATTATGCGAAAATCTTTAAAAATCTATACTTCTAGTTAAGAATTCGCTATAATAAAACTAAACGAAACGAGGTGTAACCGTGCAAGAAAAAGATCATTATATCGTCAAAATAGAAAAGCTAGATCACTATGGAAGAGGAGTTGCCCATCTCGCCAAAAAAGTCGTCTTTATCCCATATGGAATACCAAATGAAACAGTAGAAATAAAACTAGATGACATCAAGAAAAATTTTTTGACCGGTACCATCATCCGTCGTATCGAAACGAAAAGGGCAATCGATATGCCATGCCCTTATTTTAATCGTTGTGGTGGATGTCATATTATGCATTTACAAGAAGAAGATCAGCTTCGTTTTAAAGAACAAAAAGTAAAAGAAACCATTCAAAAATTTGCAAACATCGATCCAAATGTCGTCATGCCGTGTCGTAAGACAAAAAACGGAAACTATCGCAATAAAGTAACGTTTCATATCGAAAATGGTCAACTAGGTTTTTTTAAAGAAAAGAGCCATACCCTAATACCCATTACAACATGTTTCCTTCTTCACCCAGAAATAGAACGTATGTTATACCAAATAACAAACGTTTTTCAAAAAAACAAAGTACGAAATATTGAGTCTCTTATGATTAGAGTAGGAGAGAGTACGAAAGAAACGATGGTGGCAGTTGAAGGCAAAGCGAAAAAAAGCGATGTCATCACTTATTTTAAGGATGTGAAATGTACGTCTTTTCTATACAACAACGAAGTGCTAAATGGAAAAAAGACGATCGAAGAAGAAATATTAGGAAAGAAGTTCTCTATTTCTAAAAACGCTTTCTTTCAGATAAATAAAGAAGGCGCAACGATACTTTATTCGATCTTGATCGACGAAGTAAAAAATAAGAACTATAAATGTATCTTAGATTTGTACTGTGGAACGGGAACCATTGGCATTTTGTTAAGTCCTTATGTAGAAAAAGTAATTGGTATAGAAGTCGTAAAAGAAGCAGTCGAAAATGCCGAGAATAATGCCAAACAAAACCAAGTATCGAATATTGACTTTTTGGAAGGAAAAGTAGAATCGATCGATCTTACGACATATGGATCTATTGATCTTGCTATCGTCGATCCACCACGTAAAGGATTAGAAACTAAAACCATCGAAGAATTAAAGCGAATGCCATTAGCAAAACTAATTTATGTATCTTGTAATGTATCTACATTAGCAAGGGATCTTTTAAAGTTAAAAGAAGTTTATGAAGTGAAAAAAATTATTCCCATCGACATGTTTAAAAACACGTATCACGTGGAATGCGTATGCGTGTTAAATAGAAGGTAATCACTTATAAATAAAGGGAAAATCAACTGTTCCGTCGAGATCGAAAAAATGGTAAAACAAGTAAATTATGGATATTTTTACTAATTTTTGAAAAAATTATTGTGGAGGTTGTCTGTGGAGAATATGTTTACGTCTACCACCCTAACTGGTATGTGTTGAATAGTTAAATTAAGGAGTTTTAAAAATATGAAAATAAAATTTCATTATTTATAATTCTTTTGGTTTTTATGACAGTTCCAATATTGATCTGTTGCTTTGATATATTATTTAAGATTAAGTTTTATCTTTTAACTATTATTGGAATTTTGATTTTTATTTTGCTAAAATTATTTAGGATTTCAAATGATTATTTAGGGATTACTAAAATTAATCTGACAAAATCAATGAAAAGAAATTTAGCATTTATAATAATTTGTGTAATTGTTATAATTTTAATTAAAATATTTTCTATTGAAAGATGTATTCCTAATGAAACCTTATTGTTTTATGTATTTTATATTTTTGTATCTTGTCCAATTCAGGAGTTCTTGTATCGGGGTGTTTTTGGTTACTTTGAACAAATAATGGGACACAAATATATTTGGATAATACTTTCTAGTTTCTGTTATTCATTTGTTCATATTATCTATAGAGACTACTTAACTTGTTTTATAACTTTTATTATTGGTATAGTATGGTATCAATTATATCGAAGAGATTATAATTTGGTTGGTGTAGTAATAAGTCATATAGTTCTAGGAATACTTACGATATCACTTGGAATTATTAAATAAAATTAAACTATTAAGTTATAAAAGAAAGGAGTGAATTAAATGAAAAATGAAATTATAGCAAATAGTAAAACAGAATTAATAATATATGAATCTAAAGATGGTAATGTTAAATTAGATGTTAATTTAGAGAATGAAACGGTTTGGTTATCTTTAGAACAAATGACAAGATTATTTGGAAGAGATAAATCAGTAATTTCTAAGCATATAAAGAATGTATTTGAAGAAGGGGAATTAGAAAAAAACAGTTCAACTGTTGCAAATTTTGCAACAGTTCAAAAAGAGGGAACTAGAGAAGTTGAAAGGAATATTGATTATTATAGCTTAGATGTAGTAATCAGTGTTGGTTATAGAGTTAAATCTTTAGAGGGTGTAAGATTTAGAAAATGGGCAACTGCAAGAATTAAGGAATACATTATTAAAGGATATACTATGGATGATGAAAGACTTAAAAATCTCGGTGGAGGAA